>NZ_JBFBDO010000034.1:0-72894 GCF_040683335.1 Kitasatospora sp. NPDC093806 | reverse complement strand
ACCGAGGACACCTGCGTCCAGATCCTCCAGCCCGGCTACCGGATCGGCGAGCGGATCATCCGCCCGGCGATGGTCTCGGTCGCGGAGCCCCAGCCAGGCACCCAGACCGTCACCGCTCCGGACGCCGACAAGGCGAAGGACGCGGCCAAGGGCTCGGACAAGGGCCAGGCCAAGGGCGGGGCCAAGAAGGACCGGGCCGACGGCGGCTCGGACAGCTGACCACCGGTGACAGCTGACAACCTGTGCGCTGCGGAGTCGTGCGCCGGCCAGTACGGCGGCCGGCTCCGCAGCGCGCTGTCAGCGTGCCCGGGCTTGCGTATTGACAGCACTGTGACGATGGACCTCGGGAGGTGGCGCCGGCCATGAGCGGCAAGGACTACGTGGAGAAGGACTACTACAAGGTCCTCGGTGTGCCCAAGGACGCCAGCGCCACAGAGATCAAGAAGACCTACCGCAAGCTGGCGCGCGAGTTCCACCCCGACGCCAACAAGGGTGACGCCAAGGCCGAGGAGCGGTTCAAGGACATCTCCGAGGCGTACGACGTCCTCTCCGACGAGAAGCGCCGCAAGGAGTACGACGAGGCCCGCAGCCTCTTCGCCAACGGCGGCTTCCGGTCCGGCGGTCCCGGCGGCACCGGCAGCTACAGCTTCGACTTCGGCGACCTGTTCAGCGGCAGCCAGGGCGGAGGCGGCGGCGGGGGCATCGGCGACGTCTTCGGCGGTCTCTTCAACCGCGGCGGCGGCGCCCGGCAGGCCCAGCCCCGGCGCGGCGCCGACGTCGAGACCGAGGTGACGCTCTCCTTCGAGGAGGCCGTCGACGGCGCCACCGTCCCGCTCCGGATGACCAGCCAGGCCCCCTGCCGGGGCTGCAACGGCACCGGCGCCAAGAGCGGCACCACCCCGCGGGTCTGCCCGACCTGCGTCGGCTCCGGCACCGTCAGCCGCGGCCAGGGCGCCTTCGCGCTCTCCGAGCCCTGCCGGGACTGCCGCGGCCGCGGCATGATCGTCGACGACCCGTGCACCGACTGCCACGGCAGCGGCCGGGCCAGCTCCGCCCGCACCATGCAGGTCCGGATCCCGGCCGGCGTCCAGGACGCCCAGCGGATCCGGCTCAAGGGGAAGGGCGCCCAGGGCGAACGCGGCGGCCAGCCCGGCGACCTCTACGTCACGGTCCACGTCGACCCGCACCCCGTCTTCGGGCGCAAGGCCGACAACCTGACCGTGACCGTCCCGGTCACCTTCCCCGAAGCCGCCCTCGGCGGCACCATCGAGGTGCCGACCCTGAACGGCCCCTCGGTGAAGCTCAAGCTCCCCCCGGGCAGTGCCAACGGCCTCACCCTGCGGGCCCGCGGCAAGGGCGCCACCCGCAAGGACGGCACCCGCGGCGACCTCCTGGTCACCGTGGAGGTCGTGGTGCCCCAGCACGTCACCGGCGACGCGCTGACCGCCCTGGAGCAGTACCGCGAGGCCACCGCCTCCGACGACCCGCGAGCCGCCCTGTTCAAGGCGGCGAAGGGAGCGTGACGACCAGATGAGCCCCGACGACACCACCATCGGCCCCGGCCTCGGCGACGGCCTGCCCGGCGCCGGCCCCGGCCCCGGTACCGGGCTGCCCGGTACCGGCCGCCGCCCCCGGCGCGCCGCACCGCAGCCGCAGTACGTGCTCACCGAGGAGACCCCGGTCTACGTCATCTCGGTGGCCGCCGAACTCTCCGGCCTGCACCCGCAGACGCTCCGCCAGTACGACCGGCTGGGCCTGGTCTGCCCCGACCGCACCGCCGGCCGCGGCCGCCGCTACTCCGCCCGCGACATCCAGCAGCTGCGCGAGGTCCAGCGGCTCTCCCAGGACGAGGGCATCAACCTGGCCGGCATCAAGCGGATCATCGAACTGGAGAACCAGGTCACCGCCCTCCAGTCCCGCATCGCCGAACTGGCCGACTCCCTCGAGGGCGCCGCCACCACCCTCCAGCAGCGCGAGGCCACCATCCACGCCTCCTACCGCCGCGACCTCGTCCCCTACCAGCCCCCCACCCCCCACTCCAGCGCCCTGGTCGTCTGGCGCCCCAAGCGCTAGCCCGCCTGGCCTCACTTGATCGCCGCCGGTTTCCCTCTGCTTGGGGGGTGCCGGCGGTTTGATCGTGGTGAGAGAGTGCTGATCGACGGACCGAACCTTCCCGCCGATGTAGTCAGATCTGGCATGCTGCATGGCGTTTCCCGCACGGACACCTGGCAGTACTGGTACACACGGCCATGGCAAGGAGCCTCAGATGAGTGGGCGAGAGCAGCTCGGTGCCACCACGAGTGGAACAGGGGTCCTTTCCAAAGAGGCGCGCAAGCTGTATCTCGCCATCATCGGAGAGAATGGGCGACTCACGGAGGACTCGGAACTCGCGTGTGAGCGCGCTGCCCGGGACGAGCTGGTGGGCATAGGCCTGCTCGTCCCCGACACCGACGAGCCGGGTGTCCTCGTCGCGGTCGACCCCCAGCAACTGTCCGAAAGCCTCAGCGCGACCTGGCAGCGCCAAGCCCTGGACCTGCTCACCCGCGCCTCGGCACTCAATACGGACCTCCACGACCTCACAGCCGCGTACCACTCACCGGAGCAGGCCGGCGGCACCATCGAATACGTCCGCGGCAAGGTCCTGATCAACCAGAGGGTCCAGCAGATAGTCTCCAGCGCCGCGGAGGAGATCCTCGCGGCACAGCCCGGCGGGCCAAGGCCTTCCGACGCCCTCGCGGGCATTCTCGCGCGGGACCTCGAAGCCCTGCGACAGGGCATCGGGCTCAGAACGATCTACCACCCGAGCACCCGCTACCACGCTCCCACCAGGGAGTACGTGGCAGCCATCACTCAGGCGGGCGGCAGGGTCCGGACCCTGGACGAGCCTTACACGCGCCTGATCGTGATCGACCGCCGAATCGCGGTCATCCCCGTTGCCGAGGACCTCAACCTCGCCGCCTTCATCCACGATCAGGCCGTCATCAGCTACCTGATCAGTGAGGTCTTCGAGCGGAACTGGAGTCACGCGCTGGACTTCGACGGGGCCCGCGCGGTTCCGCAGCAGGTCGTTTCCGGGATGCGCCAGACGATCATCGACCTCATGCTGGAGGGCGTGAACCACCGGGTGATCGCCCGACGGCTGGGCATCAGCGAACGCACCCTCGCCCGACACCTCGCCGAGATGCGGGACGAGCACAACGTCGAGTCACTGTTCCAGCTCGGCTACGCACTCGCCCGGACGAGTGGCGACGGGCGCTCCGACGCGTACGGGTGACGACCTCCGCAGCCCGCTCAGTTCCAGATCGTGTCCGTAGCCAGGGCAACGGTCTTCTGCGCTGACGACCCGTCGCCTCCCCGGATGTTCCAGATCGTGTCATCCGCCGAGCTCGCACCACCAACGAGAAGCGCCACGCCAACGACGAGTGGAACCAGAACAAACCGAGCCACCCGACGTATCCGAGACATGGTGTCCCCTCTCCTCGCAGGGCTTTATTGCGGATACCCAGCCCATCGTTTCGAACAACCTGCCACATAATGCCGCACGGGTGCATCCAAGTGCCAGAGGGAGGGCCCGTACAGTGCGTCATCTCTCTGCCAGTCATCGAGATGACACCACGGCTCTGTGGACGGTGGTCACGGTCGACAGAGACGATCAGTGCACTCCCCAGAGAGTCGGCCAGGAACAACACGGGGGCAACAAAGCCATACATGAGCACGACAAGTTAGTTTCGACCGCAACGAATGCGCAGCAGCATTCCGATAGGCACCACCCAACGGGGCGAATCGGCCTAGTTGGCATCTATCCCCGGAGTCGACATGACTGAGCCCTACCTGCGTCACCACGACAGCCAGGCCCATGAGGGCCGGCGTGCACGAGTCTTCCTGGCCGCGCCGCTGATGCGGTTGACCGGGCCGGCGGACAGTGTGGTGACGCTCGCCAGCCGGACGCGGCTGACCACCCTCCGTACCACCCTTCTGCGCAGTGGCGCCGCCGTCTACAGCGCCCACCACAGCGACGCCTGGACGGTCGCCGGCCGTGCCCCCGAGCCGCGGGTGCCGTCGGACTTCCGGGCCCTGCAGTCCGCCGACCTGGTCTTCGCCTACGTCGGCGCGCCGCTGTCGGCCGGGGTCAGCCTGGAGCTGGGCTGGGCGTCGGCGCTGCGGAAGCCGATCGTCCTGCTCGTCGACGAGGCCATCACGCACAACCCGCTGATCGCCACCATCGAGCAGGTCGCCCCCGTCCTGCCGCTGGTCTTCGACGACACCTGGTCCCAGGAGGCCCTCCACCACACGGTGGAGACCGCCCTCGACTGGGCCGGCATGGCGCTCTCCCTGCGCGAGGGCTTCTGGACCGCCCCCGGCGAGCAGTTCACCGTCCCCCGGCAGCAGCAGCCCCCCGCCGTCGGCCCGGCCGGCTACTGGCCCACCGGCGCGGCGACCGGCTGACCACGTCTCACGCACGGGGCTCCCCCGTCCGGGCACCGCGCATCTGCCAGCCCAGTTGGAACAGCGTCTCCGCGTCGTACAGCTCGCGCAGCCGCGCGATGTGGCCGGCCACCGTGCGCTCGCTCAGGCCGAGACGGGTCGCGATGGCACGCTGGGTGAGGCCCTGGGCGAGGAGCCGGCCGACCTGCTCGTGCACCGGGGACTCGACGGAACCCTCGGCCAGCGCGGCCCAGTTGACACCCTCCGCCTGCTGCCAGTGCTGCTCGAAGACGTCGACCAGGAAGGCGACCGTCGCGGGGTCCTCGACGAAGGCCGCGCTCGAATTGTCGGGCGCCGCCGGGATGACGGCGACCGTGCGGTCGAAGATCAGCATCCGCTTGAACGGCAACGCCAGCACCCGGACCGCGCACCCGAGCCGGGTGACCTCGGCCGCGTAGTCGACGGTCGGCCCGTCCAGGCGGACCGCCGGTTCGTAGATGGTGCGCATGGAGCCGCCGCGCTGGAGGTAGCGGCGGGCCCGGTCCAAGGAGTCCGGCAGCAGCGAGGCGGGACGGGCCCCGCCCGGCTGGGCGGTCAGGCCCTCCGTCCGGTAGTCCTGGGACAACCGCTCGATCTCGTGCCGGATCTGCTCCATGTCCGCGATGTAGCGGACGTCGACCTGGTTGGGGCCTCGCCGGGGTGACGTGTCGTAGGCCTGAGTGAGGTCCGCCAGCAGGTCCGGCAACTGCTCCGCCTCCAGCAGCAACCGGGCGCCCGTCGTCCGAATCTCCGCGCCGATCCGGTGGGCGACCGCGCGCGGATCGACGGAGCTGAAGGACGCGTCGAGCAACTGGGGTACCAGTAGACCGAGTTCGACGAGGCGCTCCAGTGCGGCAGCATTCTCCGGGCCGATCTCGGCGGCCCGGATCCGACCGCCCTCGCGGAGGACCGCGAGGTACAGCTCGCGCGCCGCGGCGTCCGGGAGGGCGGAGGTCAGCAGGTCCGAGGGCACGTGGGACTCAGGCACGGGGCTCACCCCGCATCTGCCAGCCGAGCTGGAAGAGGGTCTCGGCGTCGTACAGCTCGCGCAGGCGCGCGATGTGGCCGGCCACCGTGCGCTCGCTCAGGCCGAGGCGGGTCGCGATGGCGCGCTGGGTGAGGCCCTGGGCGAGGAGGCGGCCGACCTGCTCGTGCAATGGGGACTCCACGGAACCCTCCGCCAACGCCGCCCAGTTGACGCCCTCCGCCTGCTGCCAGTGCTGCTCGAAGGCGTTGACCAGGAAGGCCATCACGGCGGAGTCCTCGACCAGGGCCGCGACGGTGTTGTCCGGGGCGGCGGGGATGAGGGCCACGGTGCGGTCGAAGATCAGGATGCGGTCGAAGCCGGCGGCGAGGACCCGGACGGGGCAGCCGAGCAGGGTGGACTTGGCCGCGTAGTCGACGGTCGCGGGGGCATGAATGGCCGCCGGTTCGTAGATGGTGCGCATGGAGCCGCCGCGCTCGACGTAGCGGCGGGTGTGCGCCAGTGCGTCCTTCATGTGTTCCGGGGGACGGGCTCCGCCGGGCTGGGCGGCCCAGGCCTCGTGCGGATGGTCGTCGATGAGCTGGGAGACGAGATGGCGGATCTGCTCCATCCCGGCGATCCGGCGGACGCCTCCGGCGAGGTCGTGGCGGCGGGGTGCGGCGTCGTAGGCCTGGGTGAGGTCGTCGAACAGGTCCGGTACGGCGGCGGCGCGGGTGAGCAGGCGGGCGCTCTCCTCGCGCAGTTCGGCGCCGATCCGCTCGCTGACAGCGCGGGGGTTCACCGCGCTGTAGATGCCGTCCGCGACGCGGAGGGTGATCAGTCCGACGTCGGCCAGCTTCGCCACGGGCGCGGCCGCCTGTTCCGTGACGTCGGCCAGGCGCAGGTGCCCGCCCTCACCGAGGATCGTCCGGTACAGCTCGCGCGCGGCGTCGTCCAGGAGTGGGAGGTCGTGCTCAGGCACGGGGCTCACCCCGCATCTGCCAGCCGAGCTGGAAGAGGGTCTCGGCGTCGTACAGCTCGCGCAGGCGCGCGATGTGGCCGGCCACCGTGCGCTCGCTCAGGCCGAGGCGGGTCGCGATCGCGCGCTGGGTGAAGCCCTGGGCAAGGAGGCGACCGACCTGGGAAGGGGTCCTCGATTCGGCCGCGCCGGCGGCCAATCCGGCCCAGTTGACGCGCTCGGCGATCTGCCAGTGCTGCTCGAAGAGGGCGACCAGGAAGGCGACCGTCGGCGGATCCTCCACGAACGCGGCGCTGGAGGTGTCCGGCGAGGCCGGGATCACCGCCACCGTCCGCTCGAAGATGATCATCCGGGTGAAGCCGAACGGGAGCACTCTGGGGGTGTTCCCGACCTCGGAGAGCCGGGCAGCCAGCTCCACGGTCGGACCGTCCAGCAGCGCGGTGGCCTCGTAGAGCGTCCGCATGGCGCCGCCCCGCTCGATGTAGTGGCGGGAATGGTCGACGATGTCGTCCATGGCCTCGGTCGGACGGGCACCGCCCGGCTGGGCGCTGAGGACCTCGTGCGGCATCTCCTCCGCCAACTGGGAGACCAGATGCCGGATTTCCTCCATGCCTTCGACGATCGTCGTGGAGCCGCCGCGGTCGAACCGTCTGGGCGAGGAGTCGTAGGCGTCGGTCAGGTCCCCGAGCAGTTCGGGAAGTTCCTCCGCCCGGGTCAGCAGCCGAGTGCCGGCCGAGCGGAGGTCGGCACTCATTCGGGCGCTCACCGCGCGGGGATCCACCGCGCTGAAGAAGCCGTCGGACGCGTAGCGCTTCAGCAGCCCGAGTTCGATCAGCGTCTGCAGCGCCGCGGCGTCCTCGTCCTGGACGTCAGCGGCGCGGACCCGGCCCCCGTCGCGCAGGATCGCCCGATACATCGCGCGGGCGGCGGCGTCCGGCAGCTCGGCGGCCGTGGGGTCAGGCATCGCGGCCGCCGCGCATGAGCCAGCCGAGTTGGAAGAGGGTCTGGGCGCCGTAGCGGTCGCGGAGGCGGGAGATGTGGGCGGCGACGGTGCGTTCGCTGAGGCCCAGGCGGGTGGCGACGGCGCGTTGGGTGAGGCCGCGGGCGAGGAGGCGGCCGACGCGGTCGGGGGCGTTGTGGGCGGGGCCCTGGGTGAGGGCGGCGGACCAGTCGGTGGCGTCGGCGCGGGCCCAGTCGCGTTCGAAGGCGTTGACGATGAAGGCGATCGCGGCGGGGTCGGAGATGAAGGCGGCGGTGCTGTGGTCGTCGGTGGCGGAGATCACCGCGACCGAGCGGTCGAAGATCATCAGCCGTTGGATCGGCTCGTCGAGGATGCGGATCAGCGAGCCGCGCCGGGTGACCTCGTCGGCGTAGGCGAGGGCGGGCGGTTCGGACATCGCGACGGGCTGGTAGATGGTGCGCAGCGAGCAGCCGCGCTGGAGGAGCTGGACGTCCTGCTGGAGGGCGATCTTGAGGGCGTCGGCGGGGCGGGGGCCGGGCTGGGCGGTGAGGACCTCGGTGCGGCAGTCGGAGACCAGCTGGGAGATCCGGTGCCGGATGTGGGTGTGGCCCTCGATGTAGACGGCGCCGCCGGAGCGTTCGGGCGGGCGGGGCATCGCGTCGTAGGCGCGGGTGAGGGCGTCGAGGGCGCCGGGGAGGTTCTCGGCGCGGACCAGCAGGCGGGTGGCCTCGCTGCGGAGTTCGGCGCCGAGGCGGTCGCTGACCGAGCGGGGGCTGACGGCGGTGTAGCAGGCGTCCATCGGGTTGGTCATCAGCAGGCCGATGGCGACGAGCTGGCGGACGGCCGCCTGGTCGGACTCGGGGACGTCGGCGACCCGGATCCGGCCGCCGTCGGCGAGGATGGCGAGGTAGAGGCGGCGGGCGGCCTCGTCGGGTTCGCCGCCGGTGGACGCACCGGACGCACCGGACGCACCGGACGCACCGGACGCACCGGATGCACCGGATGCACCGGACGGGACAGACTGGACGGACGGGCCGGACACGCCGGACGCTTCGGTGCCCCTCGGATCAGCCGTCGCCTCGAAGGTCACCTCGAACGCTCCCTGCCGGATGTCTCTCGGATGCGTGGTGCTCCTCGCGCGCCGTGCGCGGTGGCCGGCGGTGATCACGGTACTTGGGGGCCGGCGGTCCCCCGGACTCCGGGTGCCGTCGCACGCGGGTCCGGGGGCCGCCGACCGTACGCCACGGTCTCAGCGCTTCCGGCGAGGCGGAGCAGCAACGCCTCGCCGACTCCGGTCCCGGGGGCCATCACCACACATGGCGTCCCGGCCGGCGCTCTTCCCCCCGATATGCAGGCACGTGCGGACGTGCCGGTCGCATCCAGCAATGAAGAGCAAGTCGCCACCATCGGACTGCGGTTGCCCGGACGACCTGGCGTGACTCCACCCTCACAGCGTGACGGCCGGTGAACAAGTGCCGCCCTGCTGCATGTTCTCGCAATTGCAGGAACCTGCACCGCCGGAGCGGCGGGCGGCTCCGGCGGCGGATTACGTTTTCGACGAAATCCCAGGTCAGAGCGGTGTGGGGCGGGGCTTCCGACCGTCCGGCCGGTCGGTGGCGGAAGTTCGTACTCCGGAAGGGTGCAGTCTGCGAAGGGCCGGGCGAAGGGCCACCCCAGGAGGTCTGCGAAGGCCGGGGGAACGGCCGGCTCAGCGGGCCAGCAGCCGGCCGCCCGCCAGCCCGGCGGCCGTGCCGCCCGCCGCGAGCGCCCAGGCCGCCAGCAGCAGCCCGAACAGCCCGACCGCGAGCCCGGTGAACCCGGCGAAGCCGGTGTGCCGGGCGAGCGCCGCCGCGCCGGTGACGCAGGTGCCGACCGGGAAGGTGAACGCCCACCAGGTCATCGCGAACGGCATCCCGGCCCGCCGGGCGCGCAGGTTGGCGGTCAGCGCGAGGGCCAGCCAGAGCAGGGCGACGCCGATCACCGCCACCCCGAACAGCTCGGCCAGGGCGAGCGCCGCCGGGGCCAGGCCGGGGAGCACCGGACGGGCGGCGTCGGCGAGCTGGTGGACGGCGGTGGTGGACTGGCCGAGCGGGCCGAGCACCAGGAACAGCGACGGGGTGAGCACCAGGGTGGGCAGCTTGCTGTGCACCAGCCCGGTGAGCACGACCGGCAGCAGCACCAGGGTGGCGAGCAGGCCGATCCCGAACAGCGCCGCGCAGCCGTACAGCAGCGCCTGCTGGGCGGTGCCGGCGGGCAGGTGTGGGACCAGCGCCGGGCCGGTGGCGGAGGCGACCAGCGGGGCGACCACGGGCAGCAGCCAGGTCGGGTTGGCGGCCAGCGGGGAGACCGCGTGCCGGGTGATCATCAGGTACGGGATGCCGGCGGCGACGGCCAGCGCGTACAGCGTGCCCGCGCTCCACAGCACCAGGTCGAGGGCGACGGCCGGGCCGGTGCCGATGACCCGGGAGCCGAGGGTGAGGGTGCCGAGGCCGACCGAGAGCAGGGCCATCGGCGGACAGCCGTAGAAGACGGCGGTGGCCGGGTTGTCGAGCAGCTGCGTACGGGCGGCCTCGCGGTGCCGGGTGAGGTGGACCAGCCGGGCGGCGCCGAGCACCAGCAGGCCGGCCAGCCCGAGCGCCCACATCAGCTCGCCGAAGCCGATCAGGCCCGGCCACCGGACCGGGAGGGCGGCCGCGCCGTTGCCGACGATCGCGGTGCCCATCACCGCCGCGTACCAGTTCGGGCCGAGCTGGGCGAGGTCGAGACGGCGTACGCGGGTGGACAGGCTGGGCGGGAACGCGGTGCTGAGCAGGGTGGCCATGACACCAACCTCCCCCGGCGGGTCCGCCGCCGGTAGCGCCGCGCGACCTATGAGGGCATAGCCTGAGTCTATGACCCTCTCCCCTCGTGTCCCCGAGCTCGGTGCGCTGGAGCTGCTGCTCGCGGTGGCCCGGCTCGGCAGCGTCGGGCGGGCGGCGGCCGAACTGGGGGTGAGCCAGCCGACCGCGAGCGCCCGGATCAAGGGCATGGAGCGGCAGATCGGCGTGCCGCTGCTGGACCGCTCCCCGCGCGGCTCCCGGCCGACCGAGGCGGGCCGGCTGGTGGTCGAGTGGGCCCGGCAGGTGCTGGAGGCGGCGCAGGCGCTGGACGCCGGGATCGACGCGCTGCGCGAGCGCCGGGACGCCCGGCTGACCGTGGTGGCCAGCCTGACCGTCGCCGAGTACCTGATGCCGGGCTGGCTGCTGGCGCTGCACGAGGCCAGTCCGGGGACGGCGGTGACGCTGCGCACCGCCAACTCGGCGGACGTGGCCGGGCACGTGCTGGCCGGGGACGCGGACCTGGGCTTCGTCGAGGGGCCGTCGACGCCGGCCGGGCTGGCCGGCGCGGTGGTGGCGGCGGACCGGCTGGTGGTGGTGGTCGCGCCGGGCCACCGGTGGGCGCGCCGCCGTTCGCCGCTGGCCGGGGAGGAGCTGGCGGCGACGCCGCTGGTGCTGCGCGAGCCGGGTTCGGGGACCCGGGAGGTGCTGGAGGCGGCGCTGGCGCCGTTCGGGGGCGCGGCGCGGCCGCGGCTGGAGCTGGCCTCGTCGACGGCGCTGAAGGCGGCTGCGATGACCGGGGCCGGGCCGGTCTGCCTGAGCGAGCTGGCGGTGGTGGAGGAGCTGGCGACCCGGCGGCTGGTGGCGGTGCCGCTGGTGGAGGGGCTGGACCTGCGGCGGCCGCTGCGGGCGGTGTGGCCGGCCGGGCAGCGGCCGAGCGGCCCGGCCCGGGAGCTGCTGACGCTGACCCGGCGGGGGCGGGCGACCAGGTCCCCCGGCCGGTCCCCCGGCCGTTCATCCAAAAGTTGAGCGGAATAGACGCAACTTAGTGCATGCTAGAGAGAGCAGACATCATGCACGACGAGGGAGGACACCCCAGCAGTGGACGCCAGCAAGTTCACCACCAAGACGCAGGACGCCCTGTCCGCCGCGATCCGGCAGGCCGGGGGCGCGGGCAACCCGGACGTCAAGCCGGTGCACATCCTGACCGCCCTGCTGGAACAGCCCGAGGGCATCGCCAGGCCGCTGCTCGAAGCGGTCGGCGCGGACGTGTCGCGGGTCGACGCCGAGGCCCGCCGCCTGCTGGCCGGGCTGCCCAGCGCGATGGGCTCCACCGTCGCCGCGCCGCAGCTGGCCCGGGACACCCTGGCGGTGCTCACCGAGGCCGGCCGGCGCGCCGACGACCTCGACGACCAGTACGTCTCCACCGAGCACCTGCTGGTCGGCCTGGCCGCCGAGGGCGGGCCGGTCGCCGAGCTGCTGGTGCAGCAGGGCGCCACCCCCAAGGCGCTGCTGGCCGCGTTCAAGGACGTCCGGGGCAGCGGCCGGGTCACCTCGCCGGACCCGGAGGGCACCTACAAGGCGCTGGAGAAGTACGGCACCGACCTCACCCAGGCCGCCCGGGACGGCAAGCTCGACCCGGTGATCGGCCGGGACCAGGAGATCCGCCGGGTGGTCCAGGTGCTGTCCCGCCGGACCAAGAACAACCCGGTGCTGATCGGCGAGCCCGGCGTCGGCAAGACCGCCGTGGTCGAGGGCCTGGCGCAGCGGATCGTGGCCGGCGACGTGCCGGAGTCGCTGCGCGGCAAGCGCCTGGTCGCCCTGGACCTCGGCGCGATGGTCGCCGGGGCCAAGTACCGCGGCGAGTTCGAGGAGCGGCTGAAGGCCGTCCTGAACGACATCAAGCAGAGCGACGGCCAGGTCGTCACCTTCATCGACGAGCTGCACACCATGGTCGGCGCGGGCGCCGGCGGCGACTCCGCGATGGACGCCGGCAACATGCTCAAGCCGATGCTGGCCCGCGGCGAGCTGCGGATGGTCGGCGCCACCACCCTGGACGAGTACCGCGAGCGGATCGAGAAGGACCCGGCGCTGGAGCGCCGCTTCCAGCAGGTGCTGGTCGGCGAGCCCAGCGTGGAGGACTCGATCGCCATCCTGCGCGGCCTCAAGGGCCGCTACGAGGCGCACCACAAGGTGCAGATCGCGGACGCCGCGCTGGTCGCCGCCGCCACCCTGTCCAACCGCTACATCACCTCCCGCTTCCTCCCCGACAAGGCGATCGACCTGGTCGACGAGGCGGCCTCCCGGCTGCGGATGGAGATCGACTCCTCACCGGTCGAGATCGACGAACTCCAGCGCGCCGTCGACCGGTTGAGGATGGAGGAGCTCGCCCTGGAGAAGGAGTCGGACCCGGCTTCGGTCGACCGGCTGGCCCGGCTGCGCCGCGATCTCGCCGACAAGAACGAGCAGTTGAGCGTCCTCACCGCCCGGTGGGAGCAGGAGAAGAAGAGCCTGAACCGGGTCGGCGAGCTCAAGGAGCGCCTGGAGGACCTGCACGGCGCACTCGAACGCGCCCAGCGGGACGGTGACTTCGAGCGCGCGTCCAAGCTGATGTACGCCGAGGTCCCGGCCGCCGAGAAGGAGCTCGCCGACGCCCAGGAGCGCGCGGCCGGCGAGGACACCTCCGCCTCGATGGTCAAGGAGGAGGTCGGCCCGGACGACGTGGCCGACGTGGTCGCCTCCTGGACGGGCATCCCGGCCGGCCGGCTGCTGGAGGGCGAGAGCGCCAAACTCCTGCGCATGGAGGAGGAGTTGGGTCGCCGCCTGATCGGCCAGGCGGAGGCCGTGCAGGCCGTCTCGGACGCCGTCCGGCGGACCCGCTCGGGCATCGCCGACCCGGACCGCCCGACCGGCTCGTTCCTCTTCCTCGGCCCGACCGGCGTCGGCAAGACCGAACTCGCCAAGGCGCTGGCCGACTTCCTCTTCGACGACGAGCGGGCGATGGTCCGCATCGACATGAGCGAGTACGGCGAGAAGCACTCGGTCTCCCGGCTGGTCGGCGCCCCGCCCGGGTACGTCGGCTACGAGGAGGGCGGCCAGCTCACCGAGGCGGTCCGCCGCCGTCCGTACAGCGTGGTGCTGCTGGACGAGGTCGAGAAGGCCCACCCCGAGGTCTTCGACGTGCTGCTCCAGGTGCTCGACGACGGCCGGCTCACCGACGGCCAGGGCCGCACGGTGGACTTCCGCAACGCGATCCTGATCCTGACCTCCAACCTGGGCTCGCAGTTCCTGGTCGACCCGGCCACCCCGGAGGAACGGAAGAAGCAGCTGGTGCTGGACACCGTCCGGACCGCGTTCAAGCCGGAGTTCCTCAACCGGCTGGACGACATCGTGGTCTTCGACCCGCTCGGCACCGCCGAGCTCAGCCGGATCGTCGACCTCCAGGTCGCCGGGCTCGGCGACCGGCTGCGCGAGCGCCGGCTCACCCTGGAGGTCTCCGCGGCCGCCCGGGACTGGCTGGCACTCACCGGCTACGACCCGGCGTACGGCGCCCGGCCGCTGCGCCGGCTGGTGCAGTCGGCGATCGGCGACCAGCTCGCCCGGGCGATCCTGTCCGGCCAGGTGCACGACGGGGACACCGTGCTGGTCGAGCGGGACGAGGACGGCGACCGGCTCACCGTCCGGGCCCGCGGCCCGCTGGAGAAGTAGCCCCGCCGGAGAAGCGGCCCCACCGGCCCGTCGATCATGGTCCGCCCCCGCCGTCTCCGGGGGGCGGACCATGATCCGTCCGGGCCGGACCCGCGCGCGAGCGCCCCTGTGAGGCAGGGCCCGGATGAGGCAGGATGGACTCGGAAGGGCGGCCTCTCATTGCCGACCACCACGTGCACTGAGGAAGAGGACCCCATGAGCATCGACCCGTCGTCCATCCCGTCGTTCGGCCTGCCCCAGGGCGGGCAGCCCGGCGGCGGCCAGGGCGAGCGCCCGGCCGGCCCGCCGCCGATCATCGTCCCGGACCAGGCCCTGGTCGGCCAGCTCCTGGACCAGATGCAGCTGAAGCACGTCGTGGACGAGGAGGGCGACCTCACCGCCCCCTGGGAGGGCTTCCGCGTCTACTACATGTTCCGCGGCGACCAGAAGGAGCTCTTCGCGGTCCGGGCGTTCTACGACCGCCCCTACCCGCTGGAGAAGAAGGGCGAGATCCTCGACCTGATCGACGAGTGGAACCGCGAGACCCTGTGGCCCAAGGTCTACACCCACACCCACGAGGACGGCGTCGTCCGGCTGATCGGTGAGGCCCAGATGATCGTCGGCACCGGCGTCAACCTGGACTACTTCGTCACCACCACCGCCAACTGGACCCAGGCCGCCGTGGGCTTCGAGCAGTGGATGGTCGAGCGCCTCGGCCTGCAGGACGAGATCGAGGGCGAGGACGGCGAGGGCAAGCCCTCCGAGGGCACCGACGAGAGCTGAGCCCCCCGGCCCTCCCCCGGCACGGCCCGCCACCGACGGCTCGGTGGCGGGCCGTCCTTGTCCCCGACCGCCCCCTGGCCCGAGGATGGGGGGCGACCGTCGAGGTGTGAGGAGTCGTGATGGGTGCGAGGCCACTGCTGAACCGTCGGCTGGCGGGGATGGGGACCACGATCTTCGCGGAGATGTCCGCGCTGGCCGTGGCCACCGGCTCGATCAACCTGGGGCAGGGGTTCCCGGACACCGACGGGCCCGCGGAGGTGCGCGAGGCGGCCGTGCGGGCGCTGCGCGAGGGGCGCGGGAACCAGTACCCGCCCGGGCCGGGCGTGCCCGAGCTGCGGACCGCGATCGTCGAGCACCAGCGGCGCCGCTACGGCCTCGACCACGACCCGGACCGCGAGGTGCTGGTCACCGCCGGCGCCACCGAGGCGATCGCCGCCACCCTGCTGGCCCTGCTGGAGCCCGGCGACGAGGTGATCGCGCTGGAGCCGTTCTACGACTCGTACGCCGCCTGCATCGCGATGGCGGGCGCCGTCCGCGTGCCGCTCACCCTGCGGGCCCCGGACTTCCGGCCCGACCTGGACCGGCTGCGCGCCCTGGTCACCCCCCGCACCCGGCTGCTGCTGCTCAACTCCCCGCACAACCCGACCGGGCTGGTGCTCTCCCCCGAGGAGCTTCGCGCGATCGCCGAACTCGCCGTGGAGCGCGACCTGTTGGTGGTCACCGACGAGGTCTACGAGCACCTGGTGTTCGACGGCGCGCACCACCCGATCGCCGCCCTGCCGGGCATGCGCGAGCGCACCGTCTCGATCTCCTCGGCCGGCAAGACCTTCTCCTTCACCGGCTGGAAGGTCGGCTGGGTGACCGGCTCGCCCGAGCTGGTCACCGCGGTCCGAACGGCCAAGCAGTACCTCACCTACGTCAGCGCCGGCCCGTTCCAGTACGCCGTGGCCGAGGCGCTGCGGCTGCCCGACGAGTACTTCGACGACTTCCGCGCCGACCTGCTGCGCAAGCGGGACCTGCTGGCGGACGGCCTGGCCGCGGCCGGCTTCCGGGTGTTCCGCCCGGCCGGCACCTACTTCATCACCACCGACATCACCCCGCTGGGCGAGAAGGACGGCATCGAGTTCTGCCGCACCCTGCCGGAGCGGTGCGGGGTGGTGGCGATCCCCAACGCGGTCTTCTACGACGACGTCGAGGCCGGCCGCCCGCTGGTCCGCTTCACCTTCTGCAAGCAGGAGGAAGTGATTAACGAAGCAGTGAACCGGCTGTCCCGCCTGCGGGAACGCTGAGTCACGCATCACGCCACCGCCCCAGTGAGCGTGTGAGCACCCAGGTAGGTGTAGTCGGTGTCCGGTCGCCCGTCTGCCGCCGCTTCGAGCGCCCGGCGCCGTTCCGCCTGCCGCTGGTCTTCGAGAATGAGCCCCACCCACAGCGGGACCACCCGGACGGCTGCCGGTCGGGGCAGAGTGTGCCCCGGGCCTTCCTGGGACTCGTCGGGGGTCGGCTCTTCGACGGCTTCCGGGGTGTAGGGACGGACCGGGACGTGATCCTCGGCGTCCAAGGGCTTCATGCGCTCGATCACGTGCGGCGGCAGCTCGTACGAGCCCGGTTCCACCACGGACAGCTTCACGGGCACGGGAAGAGGGTCGCCCGCCCGGTGTCGGCCCTTGGCCGGCTGAGGGGCCCCTGAGACTGCCCATGCCAGGGCAAAGGCAACAAGAGTGCAGATCACCCAGGCATACGCCCAGGCGCTAAAGTGGGTCATGTCGTCGCTCCTCGAAAGCGTCGGCCATGCCCCGGGGGTGTTACCAGCACCCGCCGGGGTCTCTGTTTTGTTGTGACTCGAACGGTAATCCCGCTTCGCGGAGCTTGTCCAGCGATCAAGCGATCCCTGATCCCGCAATCGGGCGTGGACGTAGACGGTTTGGCGACACGTCATCTGCACTGACCCGGTCTTCGACCGCAGATCTTGCCCTGTCAAGAGTGCGCTCCCGGGCGTACGCTGACACGACTAGGCGCGTGTCTCGGGAGACCCCACATGACAGAGCTACCCGCAGAACTGACGACTGGCGAGCGAATCCGCATTCTGCGGGAACGCCGGGGAATGACTCGCCCCGTGGTTGCCGGTCTGGTCGGTCGGTCGTCCGACTGGCTCAAGAAGATCGAGACCAACGAGCGCCCCATCCGGGGTGTCGGCATGCTGATCAAGCTGGCCCAGGTTCTGCACGTGGATGACGTGTCAATCCTCACCGGCACCGAGATCAGCATCCCGGCAACCGGAACGGGCAAGGTCAGTCACATCTCCGTGCCCAAGATCCGGTCCGTCATGCACTCCGTGAGCTTCCAGCCGGTGCCGGGCGTGGTGACACCCCCGGACGTCCTCAAGGGTCTCGTGGAGCAAGCCTGGCGGCTGTGGCACACGTCTGCCCACCAGCGCACCGAAGTGGGCGCGGTCCTCCCCGACCTCCTACGGGATGCACACGCGTCGGTCCGCTCCCACGACGGCGCCGAGAAGCGGCAGGCGTACGCCGCGCTGGCAGACCTCTACCGGCTGGTGCAACGGCTGCTCGCCCACATCTGCGAGCCGGAGCTGTACTGGATGGCGCTGGACCGGGCACGGGACGCATCGGAGAACGCCGACGACCCGGTGTCCCTCGCGCTCGGCGCGTGGACCGTCAGCATCGGCCAGCGCGCTGCCGGATTCGTGGACGAAGCGGTGAGTACGGCCGAGATGGGCATGGCCGTCGTCCGCCCCCTGCTGGAATCCGGCGACCCTGAAGTCCTCGCCGCCTACGGGCAGTTGAATCTTCAGGCCGCCTGCACTCACGGCTTGGACGGAGTCTCCGGTCCAGCCGAACGCTTCCTTGCCGAGGCGGAGCTGACCGCCCGGAAGCTGCCTGACGGGTACTGGCACGCACAGAGTGCTTTCGCCATGTCGAACGTGGACGTGCACGCCGTATCCATCGGTGTCGGCCTACAGCGCCCGGGGGAAGCACTGCTGCGCGCGGAGAGCATCGACCCGGCGACCGTGCCGTCACTCGAACGGCGCTCTCGCCTGCTGGTGGACATCGCCTACGGCTACCACCAGCGCAAGGAGATGGCTGCCGCCGTTCACTACCTGGGGCAAGCCGTCGCGGTCACACCGGAGGGGGTCCGATACGTGCCCGGCGCCCGGAGTCTGGCAGCGGCAATCGAGCGCAAGGCGGTGGGGCCGCTGAAGGCATCTGCGGTCGCCCTGGCCGAGTCAATCGGAATCGCCGCGTAGGCCATCCGAGTGGGGGGACACTTTGTCCCCCTTGCAACAAGCGAATGCCCGTACCGTCCATTGGACGTGACGGGCATTCAGCTTTCGGAGGGCCAGCGGCAATGACGACGGATGACACGTGGCGAACGTTGACCGACTACAAGGTCGAGCGCCGATCTCGACTGGGCGCCGCCGGCGATCTGAGTGACTACGACGCCTCGGTGTCCGCCAGGGCGACGGGCAGCGGCATCCTTCGGGAGTGGCCCCCGTGCACCTGCGGCGCGGCCGTCTGTCCCGACGGGGGGCAGCGTGACGCAGCCTGAGGCGACCCCCGAGGTCCCAGTGAGGGCGTGCCGGATGTGCGGCATGTTCGACCGCATGGAAGCGGTGTTCGTCCAGGCCCCGCCGGAGGAGCAGGACCCCGAAGCCCTGGCGGACATCCACGCCAGGCGCGACGAGCACGCTCCGTACTGCCCGAACAAGCGGGGTGCGCTGTGACGCTGCACGACGTGGACCGCCCCTTGCTCACGGAGCTACCCCAGGACGCGGACGAGTGCCCGTCCTGCGAGTACTTCAACGGCGTTGCGGCCCAGTACCCGGCCGACGACAACCCCACCATTGCACGGCACTTGGTCCGCTGGCGGAAGCAGCATGCCGAGGACGGAGAGTGCTCGAACCCTCAGGCGGGCCCGGATGAGTGATCACCAGGACAACCCGCAGACGGCGCTGCACGGCTTCTCCGAGCATGCCGAACCGGTGGACCCGTTCGAGTGGATCAGGGCCCACCCATGGCAGTGTGAGCGACTCACCGAGCCTCGGCCGCTCCTCACCCCCGAGGAGCACACCGAGACGCCCCTGACGGCCGAGGAGCGGCAGCGGCGGTCGCTGCTTCTGGCGCGGGCCCGGGAAGCCAACCACCGGCGGCGCTGACCGGAGTACGCCGCCCCATGACTCCCGTCCCCGATCGACGGACCTTCGAACGGTCGGAGCGGGCCCCTGCAAGGTTCATCAACTACATGAAGGGAAGTACGGCCATGCGACAGAAGATCACGGCGCACATCCTGGGGAACGGCACCTGCCCGTCCGGCGGAGACCACCAGTACCAGATGTGGAGCGCCAAGATGCGCTGCGTCAAGTGCGGTGCCACGCAGGGCTGACCATGTGAGTTCGGGGAGGGGGTCCGACCGGGGCTCCCTCCCCTTCATCGAAGGGGGTCGAAGCATGGAGCCGCACGTCGGTTGGGATGAACTTCCCAGCACGGTAAGGGCGGTGGTCGAGAAGAACGCTGGAAGGGTGCTCTCCGCCGAAACGGTGCCGGAGGGGATCACCTGCCGAACGGCCCTGATCCTCTCGACCGCGAGCGCGAGGCTGTTCTTGAAGGGCGCGCTGGTCTCCGACCCCGGAAGCTGGGAGGCACAGCGGACGGAAGCCGCCGTCAACGCAGCGGTCGGCAGGGTGGGCCCGGCCATGCGCTGGGAAGCCGTGGCCGATGAGTGGCATCTGATCGCCTTCGACTACGTGGACGGCCGACATGCCGATCTCACGCCCCAGTCGCGAGACGCGGCGATAGTCGCCGACGTGCTCAAGCGCGCTCGCTGTTGTCGAGTCCCCGCCGGCGGAGTCGTCCCGTCGCTGGCCGAACGGTACCGCCAGGTTCTTCGCCCCGGGGACTCCGAAGCGCTCGAAGGCTCATCGCTGCTGCACACCGATACCAACCCGCACAACCTCTTGATCGCCTCCCAGCGCGGGTACCTGGTCGACTGGGCCATGCCCGCTGTCGGCCCCGCGTGGGTGGACGCCGCACAGACAGCAGTCCGACTCATGGGGTACGGCTGGGAGCCTCGGGACGCCCGTACGTGGCTCAGCGGCTTCCCCGAGTGGGAGGACGCCACCCAGGCGAATAGAGCCGCTTTCGTGCGTGTGGTCACCGATGGCGCCACGGCCCGCTTCGGCTCGTACGCCGAGGAGGAAAACGCCCGGTTCCGGGCACTGCTGCGCTGACCGACCACCGACGGGCCCCATGCTCCCGCTGCCGAGGAAGGCACGCCGAGTGCGGCGGGATGGCCCCGGCTGTCCGACCTCATTCCCGTGACGGACAGCCGGGGCTCCGCGCGTTCGGACATGCCAAAGCCCCCGGGAGCCTCAGCGAGAGGCTGTCCCGGGGGATGGCAGATCGGTGCTCTGAGGGCCGCTTCAGCACCTCCTAGCGGGCGTTTCGGCCCCCTTAACGGTGCCTTTTCGCCGGGCTCCTCAGCACGGCTTCGCCGACGCAGCACGACAGTTGATAACCGGGGGCGACTGGGGCCGACGCCACACCCAGGGCGCGTACGGCGAGCTGGGGCCGGGATCGCTGCGACGGCAAAGCTGGGAGCTTTGGAAGCACCCCGCCCGCCCAGCGCAGCCACGATCAGGCATGCCGACGGCATCCTGCACAGCGAACCAGCCACGCATCCGAGCGCGGATCACGCTCAGTACCGGCAGGCAGCTTGTCCTTCGGCACGTACGAGTAGCGTGGGCACGAGCGGCACCGGACGGGAACCCAAGACAGATCGCTGTCCTCCTGGAGCGCACGTCCGGCCGGTTGCATCCACGCGGGCCGCATCCACGACGGCCACTCGCTCAACCACTCATCTGTGCCAGGAAGTTGGGGGACGCTGAGACCAATGAGCTGTCGGTCACCACCGACCCGGTGACCGGTCTCAACCTTCCGTCCCCAGCCCTGTGCGATGAGGTACCCCCCGACGTCGGAGGGCACCACCACCCGCATACCCGCCCCTACTGGGGTCCGGTCGATCCGGAGCCCGGTCAGCAGCTCGACGAACACGGTCAGACCCGTACGGCCAGGCCAGCGTCCACCAGCCACTCCGCCTCACTCTGCGGAACCTCGTAGGTCTCCCCGTTCTGGAGAGTCCGCGAAGGGGTGCCACTACTGAACGGGCCGTAGCCCATCCAACCAGTCATGTGAATGGAAGCGGTCGACTCGCTGGTACTGGAGATGGTCATGGCGGTGAACTCCTTATCAGGCGGAAATGGTGATCCGGCAGACGGCGGCAGCGTTCGGAACTGCGATTGCAGCGCGGGCGATCGCACGGACCGCCGTACCGTCCTTGAGAAAGCCGAACTGATTACTGACCTCGAATCCGGCGTCCTTGCGCCAAACGGCGAATATCTGATCTGCCTCGTACACGAGAATGTCGGCGTTCGGCATGAACGAAGAAAGCCATACCGGGACACCGAGGATCGACCGCTGAACGCCGGCAGCCGGAGAGCCGGCCGACTCGCTCAGAAGAGGCTTGAGCGAACCAGACGCCTCGCGCAGCGCCATAAGCGCAGACCACGACTTGGGCGCCATAACGATTGCTGACGCCTTCGCGTTGGCGGACTCCAACAGGCCGAAGGCCGACACGAACGGGTCGAGGTCCTTGAGCCCACCCGCAACGGCAAGTTTCTGAATCCCGGCGGTGTTGGCTATGCCGACGAAGCCCTTCCCGCTGCCGGTACCCACCAGGGCTTCCCGGTCGAATCCCAGGGCAACGGTCCGCAGTAGTGACTTCGCCATGGGATTCAGGAAGGAAGGGCCGCCATCCTGAATCAGCTCATTCGCGATCAGGTCGGCAACGGCGATCTTCTTCGGCGCGACCTTCAGCGGCTCAGCCCCGAAACCGCCGGTCGGAAGGTCGTCCAGCTCGCCGACGAATCCGGCGGAAAAGTCCGAGCGGATCACCGGGAACGAGTAGGTCTCGGCGTCCGTCTCCACCCGGTTGACACCGGACGCCATGACAACGGACTGCGGGGCCAGAAGGTCGACGAAGTTCCTCGCCACCTGCTCCGGAGAGAACGCCTTGCCGGTGCCGGTCGTGGTAATGCCCCGGGACATTTCCAACGAGCGATACATGAGCTCACCGGGCGTGGCGATCGCAGGCGCCTTCGAGAGCCGTTCGGTGCCACCTATGAATTCGGCATCGCGAAGCGGGTGCGCCGCACGCATTGCCGACTCCTCGGCGGCAGCAGCAGCAATATGCCGCTTCGCGTTCGCGTCCTCCTCGGCAATGAGGCTGAGCAGCTCATGCTCTCGCTTCTTTTCACCACTGGCAAGCGAACGACCCTTCGCGCTGTCGAGAAGCTCGCGAAGCTTCCTTACCGCAGCCTCGCGCTTGCCTATCGCTACCTGCGCTATTTCGGCATGGTTCATGCAGCACTCCGCTCTGGGAAGGGCAGCCGAAGAAAGTACGGCCGGACTCTACCCCCTCTAGAGCGCAAGCCCTTCCTGTGGCGGTTTGGCGTTTTGGACGTCGATCCTGACTTGCCTTAGAGATTTCTTTAGTGTGTTGAGAAGAGGGGTCTAAACACCAAAACACCATCGGCCCCGCTGGGTGGCAGGCATGCGCATGCGGATAGCCCGGGCGAGCGATCAAGTCACGACGGACGCCGCGCGGCTGGCGTTGACCGAACGTATACCGGTCACCGGTTCGCTGTGATCACTGACCCCTTCCAGAGACTGGAGATCCATCATGATCAAGCGTGTAGTAGTCGGCGTGGCAGCGGTGGCGCTGGCGACAGTCGGCGCCGGTGTGGCGCTCGCACAGGCCGGGGAGAATGGCGGCGACCGTCCGGCGACCGTTGCTCACCAGTACGACATCATTCCCGCCTCGGCGCCCGTGGAGATCCACGCCCAGGCGGCGGACGCCGAACAGGGCAACGCCCAGGAATCCGCGAGCGGCTGGGAGGGTGATGCCAACATCTGAGGCGATTCAGCTTCAGCGAGCTGTCCCGCCGGTTCCCTGTCGCCGGCGGGGCGCTCTCGTTGCGTCGTGCGGACCCAAGCGCTTGGTCGGGCTCCAACTCGAAGAGGACGACGACCACGGCTCCGACAATGAGCCCCGGCATACCCGCGCACGCGCTGTACGGCCGTCTGCGGGATGAAGAAGCCCCGGCAGGCTTGGGAGCCGTACCGGGGCTGTGGGGTTTGTCAGGCGGCTTGTTCGAACTGCGCAGCGGACGCCTTCTTCTTCGGTTTCTTGCCCTTCTTCCTCTTCGGCTGCTCCGGCTCGATGACGCGAGGTTCGCCGGCCCAGGCGAAGTGGAAGCGCTCAGGCGTCACTTGCGTGCGTCCGGCGGCGAACTTGCGGCGCACACACACGCCATCGAGGGCCAGGCCCAGCAACTCGCGTTGCTTCTCAACGGGAGCGTGGTCCCATGCTTCGCGGACAAGGACCGCGTCCAACAGGCAGCCGATGTCAGCCGATCGCTCGGGCACGGCCTTCAGCGCCTTCTGTGCCGCCTTCAACTCGGTCTCCGCTTCCGCCAGCAAGCCGGGGTAGAACTCGGCCGCTGGGCCGTCGAACTCCTTGCGCTTGTACCGGGCCGCAACGAGGTCTTCCAGCGCGGCCTTGGCGTTGTCGACGCGGTCTTGCAGCGCCTTCCGGTCGGCCACCACCTCTGGTCGGTTGGAGGCGAGCCAGCGGGCCGCCACTGCCTCGATCAGAGCATCGTCCGGTTCACTGGCGACGAGTCGGCTCACCCATGCCTCAAAGACGATCTGTTCGGCCCCTTCAGCGAGCACGGAAGCAGGGTTGTCGCAGCCGACGGCCCGGAGCTTGTGGCGGCAGGAGTACGACATGCCCTGCTTGATCATGACGTACCCGCAGCCTGCACAGAACAGGAGTCCGGCGAGCCGGCTACGCGGGACCGACCGAACGCCCTTCTTGGTCGGGCGGACCCCGAGAAGCGCCGTCCGACCAGTGATCTTCGCGCGCGCCCGCTTCTGCTGCGCCTCCGTGACCAGCGCCTCGCCGACCCGGACCCGCCTCCCCCTGCTGTCACGGTGGATCGGATCCTCACGGTCGTCCCAGTCGCTGGAGGGCTGGAACCCGATGTAGGCGGGGTGCTTGAGGATCTTGTAGATGTGGGTCGGCGTCCACTTGCGTCCGCCGGGCGACGGGATGCCGTCGGCGTTGAGCGCTTGGGCAACCTTCGGCGCGGTGATCCCGCTCTCGCACTCGCGGAAGATCCTCCGCACGACGTCGGCCTTGGTCGGGCCGTCGGCCTGGCCCGGAATGGCCGGAGAGTCGTCGATCTTGAGCTTGCGGGTCTTCTTCGACTTCCGCAGCCCGTAGGGCACCTTCGACGCCAGCCAGAAACCCGCGTCCTTCGAGTGGCGCCACGTGTCGCCCACGCGTTCACTGAGCTGGTCGGAGAACTCCTTGGCGTCCTCCGCACGCCACATGATCATGCGGCGGTCGCCCGGCTTGCTGGTGTCGAGCCCGTCCGCCCCGAAGATGATCCGGCGGCCTTCGAGCCGGTCCATGATCGTGAGAACCGCAAGCGCGCCCTTGCGGCTGAAGCGGTCGAGCTTGTAGGACCACAGGCAGCGGGTAACCCTGGCCTCAAGCGCGGCAAGGCCCGCGTCGTAGCCGGGGCGGTGGACGTCCTTGCTACCGGATATGCCGTTGTCCACCCAGACGTAGCGCGGCCGGTAGCCGTTGCGCTCACCCGATGCGATGCCGTCGGCGATCTGCTGGTTGATGCTCAGCTCGGTGTTGCGTGCTCCCTTTCGGGTAACGGACTTCCGTGCGTAGATGTCCATGTCCCCGTTCGGGTCAATGACCCGGTACGGAACAGCGCTTGCGGTCGTCCGGCCGAAGGCGTCGGTGGTCTTGGTCATCGCGCGCCCCCCGTGGCGTCGACCCCGCCGACGATGGCGGGGGGTACGTCCACTGGGGAGCGCAACGCCTCCCGGTCGCTTCGTCCGTCTTCACCTTCTGCAAGCAGGTGTCGGTTCTGGAGGAGGCGGTCACCCGGCTCGCCCGGCTGAACCGGACCTGACCCATCGACGGGACCTGTCGCACTCCCTGACGATTCGTCAACTCACCTGACGGGCTTGGATGTTTGCTGCCTGTCGGGCAATTCGCCGTGCCCTGATGGCAGGCTGCCCGGTGCCGCGCGCCGGGCGCTCCGGGGCCGGGGGCGTGCACGTCGCGCGAACGGCGCACGCTCGGCGCGCACGGCGCGCGAACGGGGGCCAGGGGCGCGCGCGGTGCATAGTCGCACACCGGGTCGATCAGAGCAGGGAAGCAGATGTGCTCGAAACGGTGAATGCTTGACAAAGTTGGGTAAATCACCGACGGACCCGGCGTATTCGTGCTTCTCTGCTGCTGAATCTCCAGCCGGAATCCTTCCTTCCACGGTCGGCCGCGCCCTGGACCGCACAGCCACGAACAGCCTCGCCCTTGCCTAGGCCAACTCGCTGCTGCACGGCGGGCGCGCACGGAGCTGAAACGCGGAGCCGAGCATGCTCACCACTTTGCAGACCTCCTACACGGACACCCGCGCGGGTGACCTGGCCTGGTGCCTGGGCGGCGAGCCGCTGCCCGCTCTCGCGGTCCGCGACCTGAGACTCGACGGCCCCGGCCACCCCGGCCCGTCCGGCACCCTCCAGCTGCGCCTGCTGGGCGCCTCGCACCAGGTGGTGATCGTGGCCGGACCGGGCCGCTGCCTGGAGACCGTCGCCTGCCTGCCCGGCCGCCGGACCCCGCTGCCGGCCCGGGTGGCCAAGCAGGTGGACGGCTGGGAGTACGAGTTCGCGGCCCGGATCGAGGCGTTGCCGCCGCACGACTTCGCGGCCCGCGCCCAGGAGTTGCTGGCCCTGGTGGAGGGGCACCCGCGCGGGCTGGCCGGCGTCTTCCCCGGCGACCCGAGCGCCTTCACCGCGCTGGTCACCCAGGGCGGGGCGGACCGGCTGCTCTGGCGCACCTGGCACGCCTATCCGCAGGAGGGCCAGCTGGTCTGCACCCGGTCCTCGCTGGTGGTCGCCCGATGACCGCCGACGGGGCCGCCGCCGGGACTGCCGCCGGGACCGGGACCGGGGCCGGGACCGGGGCCGGCAAGGCGTCCATAGGCCCACCCATGGCCCTTCATTCGTACGCAGGAACGATTCGTCAACCTGCGATACCGCCCTGTCCGTCGAATGGGCGCAGCCGTCCGTCCCGAACGTCGCCTAGCGTTTGTTCGTGATCAACCATCCGGCCGGTCCGCCCCCCGCACAGCCGGGACTCGACCTCGACGACGGCAGCCCACCCCGGCCCGGGCGGGGCCTGACCCCGCTGCCCACCCGCCGTCGGGCCCGGCTCCGCGCCCACCCCAAGCTCGCCCGGCTCGTCGTCCTGCTGGCCGCGTTCGTCTGCGCGGCCTGCGGACTCGTCTACGAGCTCGAACTCGTGGCGCTCGGCGACTACCTGCTCGGGGACTCGGTCACCCAAACCTCCGTCGTGCTCTCCGTCATGGTCTTCGCGATGGGTCTCGGCTCGCTGCTCGCCAAACGCCTCACCCGCCGGCCGGCCACCGCCTTCGCCCTGGTCGAATGCGCCCTCGCGCTCACCGGCGGCCTCTCCGTCCTCGCGCTCTACTCCTGCTGGGCCTGGATCGGCCGCTACCAGGCCGCCATGGTGGGCCTCACCTGCCTCATCGGCGTCCTGATCGGCGCCGAGATCCCGCTGCTGATGACCCTGATCCAGCGGATCCGCCGCGAGGACGCCGGCCGGGCCGCCGCCGACCTGTTCGCCGCCGACTACGTGGGCGCGCTGATCGGCGGCCTCGCCTTCCCGTTCCTGATCCTGCCCACCCTCGGCCCCGGCGACGGCGCCCTCGTCACCGGCGCCGTCAACGCCGTCGCCGGGGCGGCCGTCGTGCTCTGGCTCTTCCGCGAGGAACCGGCGCCCCGGGTCCGGCTGCTGCTCTGGGGCGGCTGCGCGCTCGTCCTCGCCCTGCTCGGCGCGGCCGCCGCCGGCTCCGGCGCCGTCGAACGCGCCGCCCGGCAGGCCCTCTACGGCGGCCAGATCCGCTCGGCGACCCAGGGCCGCGACCGGGAGATCGTCCTCACCGGCCCCGCCGAAGGCCCGCTCCGCCTCTACCTCGACGGCCGGCTCGCCGTCTGCGGACCGGACGAGTACCGGGGCAGCGAGGCCCTCGTCCACCCCGCCATGGCCGCCGGACCCGACTCCCGGGTCCTGCTGCTCGGCGGCGGCGACGGGCTCGCCCTGCGCGAGGTGCTGCGGCACAGCGGGGTCCGCTCGGTGCTGGTCGTCGCCCCCGAACCGGCCCTCCCCCGGCTCGCCCGCACCGACCCCGGCCTCGCCGCGCTCTCCGGCCGCTCACTGGACGACCCGCGGGTGCGGACCGCCGAGGCCGACCCGCTCGACTGGCTGCGCGGCGTCCGCCCCGCCCCGGGCCAGTCCTTCGACGTCGTCCTCGCCGACCTGCCCGCGCCGGCCGACGGCGGGCCGGTGAAGTTCCACTCGCAGGAGTTCTACGGCCTCACCACCCGGCTGCTCGCCCCCGGCGGACGGCTCGCCGTCCGGGGCGGCGAGGAACAGCCCGGACGGCAGGGCCTCTGGCAGGTCGAGTCCGGCCTGCGCGCCGCCGGACTGCGGACCGTCCCGTACGCGGTCGCGGGCAGCGCGACCGCGAGCTGCCGCCCGGGGCCGGAGGCCAGCCAGGACTTCCTGCTCGCCGCGGCCGCCCAGCCACCCCTCAGCCTCTCCCCGGACGCCCCACCGCCACGCGCCCTCACGACAGACGCCCTCCGCGCGTCGGCCGCCCGCCTCACCGCCCTCCGCCCCCTCCACCCACCCGCCGCCCTCACCCTCCTCGGCCCCCGCTGACGCCCGCTTCGCCGCCCGCATCGGCCCCCGCCGGCGCCCGCATCGCCGTCCACCACCCACTCGCTGAAAGGTGGAGGGAGGCGCGAACCCGACGGCGTGCGATGTGCGGGGTACGGGCTGAACGACGGCCGCGACCGGTGGAGCGGCAGGCGACCGGACGCCGCAGGCGGGCAGGGCGTCCTGGGGGCCGACCGGCGGGTGGGCAGGGGGTGCGCGGCCGTGGCGGTGGGCGGCTGGTGGGTGGGGCGCGGCGGCAGGTAGGGGACAGGGCGGGGCCGGGTGCGGGTTCGGTCGGTAGGCTCCGTGGCATGGAGCATGAGGTTGTCGTCCCGATGCCGGCCGGGCAGGTCCGGCAGGCCTTGCAGGATCCGGCGTTGCTGGCGCGTTCGGTGCCGGGGCTGAGCACCGAACCGGCCGCCGTCGGCAGTGGACCGGCGGAGGAGATCGGCGGGCGGCTGAAGCTGCGGATCGGCACCTCCACCATCACCTACAAGGGCGTGCTCTCCCTGATCGAGGGCCGCGAGGGCGTGCTGACCGCACTCGCCGAGGGCCAGGAGGCGCGCGGCAGCGGCGAGGCCACCGCCACCGTCCGGATCAGCGTCGCCGAGGGCGCCGAGGAGGGCACCGCGGTGGTCCGCTTCACCGGTGACCTGAGCGCCACCGGGCGGCTCACCGAGTTCGACGGCGAGACGCTCGTCGCGACCGGCCGCCGGTTGCTGGACCGTTTCGCCAGCGCCCTGACCTCCCCGGACACCGAGCCGGACGCCGACACGGACGCCGACGCGGACATCGACGCTGACAGCCCCCCGGAGACCGCGGCCGAGCGCGAGACCGACGCCGATGCCGATGCCGACACGGACAGCTCCGAGGACACCGCCACCGTGGTGTTCCTGGAGGACCGCCAGGACGAGCCCGGCGACGACCTCGACGACGACCTCTCCGACCTGATCGCCTTCTCCGACGCCGACGCCGAGCGCTTCGGCCTCCCGATCGCCGGCCCCGACGACGACGAGGACGAGGCCGCCGCCACCGGCCAGGACGACGCCGTCGCCAAGGCCGAGGAGGAGGTCACCGCCGAACTCCCCGCCGAGCTGCCCTTCGAGTACGAGCAGGAGCCGGTGCTCGGCGGCCCGGTCCGCCGCAGCATCGTCGGCCGCTCCGCCGAAGAGGTCGACCACGCCCCGCCGCGCGGCCCGTACGCCCCGGCCCTGCCGGCCCGCAGCGCCCGCGCCCGGGCGGCCTCCCGCTGGGGCGGGGACGCCGGCGGCATCGTGGTGCCGGGCGTCGGCGGCCGCAGCGCGATGCCGTGGGTGATCGGCGGCGGCGTGGCCCTGCTGGGCGGCGCGGTGGTGCTGGTCAGGGCGCTGCGCCGACGCTAGGGGCGAGGACAGGGCCAGGCCCTGTCCTCACACTCGCGTCGTCCGCCCGGAGGGCCGCCAGGCAGGCGGGAGTGTGAGGACAGGGCCTAGACTGGACGCTCATGAGCAACGACCGCGACGCCCTGCTGGCACAGATCAAGGACAAGGCCGTCGTCCACGGCAAGGTCACCCTTTCCTCCGGCAAGGAGGCCGACTACTACGTCGACCTGCGCCGGATCACGCTGGACGGCCAGGCCGCCCCGCTGGTCGGCCGGGTGATGCTGGACGCCACCGCCCACCTGGAGTACGACGCCGTCGGCGGGCTGACCCTGGGCGCCGACCCGGTCGCCACCGCGATGCTGCACGCCGCCGCCGCGCGCGGCCGCGAGCTGGACGCCTTCGTCGTCCGCAAGGCCGGCAAGGCGCACGGCCTGCAGCGCCGGGTCGAGGGCCCCGAGGTCAAGGGCCGCCGGGTGCTGGCGGTCGAGGACACCTCCACCACCGGCGGTTCGGTGCTGACCGCCGTCGAGGCGCTGCGCGAGGCGGGCGCCGAGGTGGTCGGCGTCGCGGTGATCGTCGAGCGCGGCGGCGCCGACGCGGTCGAGGCCACCGGCCTGCCGTACGTCACCGCCTACAACCTGGAGGACCTGGGCCTCTGAGGCCCGCCTCCGGACCGGATCGGAACGGCCGGGGCCCGGTCCTGTTTCACGTGAAACAGGACCGGGCCCCGGCCTTCGTCGTCGGACGGCTCAGCCGCGCCGGTGCCGGCCGCCACCGGCCTGGAGGGCCTCCGCGCCCTCCTCCTCGGCGCCGCCGGCCTTCTTCTTCCGGCGCTCGCGGATCACCTCGACGATCATCGGGGAGATCGAGAGCAGCACGATCAGCAGCACCGCCGGGATCAGGTACTTGTCGATCACCGGGGCGAGCGCGTCACCGAAGAAGTAGCCGATCAGCAGCATCGACTCGGTCCACAGGACGCCGCCGACCACGTTCCAGAGGAAGAAGGTCTTGGCCGGCATGTCCAGGGTGCCCGCGACCGGGTTCAGGAAGGTGCGGACGATCGGCATGAAGCGGGCGAGCACGACGGCCTTGCCGGGCCCGAACTTGTTGAAGTACTCCTCGGCCTTCAGCACGTACTCGCGCTTGAAGATCTTCGAATCGGGCTTGTCGAACATCTTCGGTCCGACCTTCACCCCGATCTGGTGCCCGAGCTGCGCACCGGCGATGGCCGCGATCGGGGCACCGATCAGCAGCGTCGCGATCGGGAGCTTCGCACCGTCCCCGAGCACCGACGAGGCGGCGCTGGAGGCGGCGACACCGGCGATGATGAGCAGCGAGTCACCCGGGAAGAAGAACCCGACCAGGAGGCCGGTCTCCGCGAAGATGATCGCGATCAGCCCGATGGCACCGAGGGACGAGATCAGTGATTTGGCGTCGAGGAGGTTGACGGCCAGCTGGTTGTAGTCCACGGGCGCAGAATAGCGGGCCCGCCTTGACGGAAGCCTCGCCCCGGGGGGCGATCGGCCGCTCATCCTTTCGTCGCACCTCGCCCCCGGGCTCGTCGCACCTCGTCCCCGGAGGTCGTCGCACGTCGTCCCCGGGGGCCGCCCGTCCCGACTGGCGGGCCGCATGGTGGACCCGGTGGGCATTCTGGGAAGATGGCCCAGGCGTCCGGTCCGCGGTGGCGAACACCCTCATCGCCGTCCCGTGGCCGCTGCCTCGAACCTGGGTACCGACTGGCCGCATCGCAGAGCCGCGCACCGGCCCCGGTACCCCGGAGTCGTCACAAAGGCGTACACAGCGTCGGACAGCACCGTCCGTGCGCCGCAAACCCGACAGGAGCGGATTCGCATGCCCATCGCAACTCCCGAGGTCTACAACGAGATGCTGGACCGGGCCAAGGCGGGCAAGTTCGCCTACCCGGCGATCAACGTGACCTCCTCGCAGACCCTGCACGCCGCCCTGCGCGGCTTCGCCGAGGCCGAGAGTGACGGCATCATCCAGATCTCGACCGGTGGTGCGGAGTTCCTGGGCGGTCAGCACAACAAGGACATGGTGACCGGTGCCGTCGCCCTGGCCGAGTTCGCCCACATCGTCGCCGCCAAGTACGACGTCACCGTCGCGCTGCACACCGACCACTGCCCCAAGGACAAGCTGGACGGCTACGTCCGCCCGCTGCTGGCGGTCTCCGCCGAGCGCGTGGCCAAGGGCCAGAACCCGCTCTTCCAGTCGCACATGTGGGACGGCTCGGCCGAGACCCTGTCCGACAACCTGGCGATCGCCCAGGAGCTGCTGGCCCAGGCCGCCGCCGCCAAGATCATCCTTGAGGTCGAGATCACCCCGACCGGCGGCGAGGAGGACGGTGTCACGCACGAGATCAACGACGAGCTGTACACCACCGTCAACGACGCCGTCCGCACCGCCGAGGCGCTGGGCCTGGGCGAGAAGGGCCGCTACCTGCTGGCCGCCTCCTTCGGCAACGTGCACGGCGTCTACAAGCCGGGCAACGTCGTCCTGAAGCCGGAGCTGCTGCGCGAGCTGCAGGACGCGATCGGCACCCAGTACGGCAAGAACGACCCGTTCGACTTCGTCTTCCACGGCGGCTCCGGCTCGTCCGCCGAGGAGATCGCCACCGCGCTGGAGAACGGCGTCGTGAAGATGAACCTGGACACCGACACCCAGTACGCCTTCACCCGCCCGGTCGCCGGCCACATGTTCGCCAACTACGACGGCGTGCTGAAGGTCGACGGCGAGGTCGGCAAGAAGAACACCTACGACCCGCGCACCTGGGGCAAGCTGGCCGAGGCCGGCATGGCCGCCCGCGTGCTCGAGGCCGCCCAGCAGCTGCGCTCGGCCGGCAACCGCCTGAAGTAAGGCAGCGCCTGAGGCAGGGCACCGCCCGAACGGCAGTGCCCGAAAGGCACCGCCTGACGCGGGCCCCGCCGGAGGCAGGGTCCGCGGCCGTGCCCCCCAGTGGTTGACTGGGGGGCATGGCCATTCACGAGAACCTCTTCGGGGGTCCGCCCCCGACCCACCTGCCCGCCGAGCCCGCACCGCTGGAGCTGCTGGCCGGCGGCGCCTCCCCGGCCGAGGTCGCGGCGAAGTTCCCGACCTCCTCGCTGGCCTGGGCCCAGCTCGCCGACGACGCCTTCGCGGCCGGCCGCACCGTCGAGTCCTACGCCTACGCCCGCACCGGCTACCACCGCGGGCTGGACGCGCTGCGCCGCGCGGGCTGGAAGGGCCACGGCCCGGTGCCGTGGGAGCACGAGCCGAACCGCGGCTTCCTGCGGGCGCTGCACGCGCTCGGCCGGGCCGCCGCCGCGATCGAGGAGAAGGAGGAGGCGGAGCGCTGCGCGCAGTTCCTCCGGGACAGCTCGCCGACCGCCGCCGCCACCCTGGGCTGACGCCCACCGCCGGACCGCAGGCCGCCCCCGTTGCCCGGAAGGGCAGTGGGGGCGGTTTCGTCGCTTTTGTGGATACCCGGTATGTGGACATTCACCGGTCCGCCATGCCAGGGTGGGGCGCGCGAGGGGGGCGTGCACGTCAGTTCGAGGCTCAGCGGCCCCACCGGTCGACAGAAAGCCCCAGTGTGCCCGCAGCCAGCCCCGCCCGCCGCTCCCGCTCCCGTGCCGCCGCGCCTCCGGGCGCCCGTGTCGGAGCCCGGGCCGGAGCGCGGAAGGCGGCCGCCGCAGCGGGCGGCCGGGCGGCCGCGCGCCGCCGTCACAGACCCCGTCGCCGGCTCGGCCCCGGCATGCTCGCCGCGCTGATCGCCGCGGTGGCGATACTCGGCGGCACGGTGTTCGCGCTGAGCCGGCCCGACGCCCCGCCCGGCACCGACCGGACCGCCCAGGGCCGGGTGGCCCCGCCGGACGGCGGCAGCGAGCCCGCGCAGCCCCCGGCCCCCGCCCCGACGCCCACGGCCGCCCCCACGCCGACGCCGACCCCGACGCCCACCCCCACCGCCACGGCGACGCCCACGCCCCCGGCCACCGCCGAACCGGGCGCCCCGGACCCCGGCCCGAGCAAGGGCGCGGGCACCTTCACCATCGCCCAGGGCTCGGCCGCCCCGGTCGGCAAGGGCACCATCCGCCGCTACCGGGTCGAGGTCGAGGACGGCATCGGGATCGACCCGACCGCCGCCGCCGCGCAGGTCCAGGGCATCCTCGCCGACAAGCGCGGCTGGACCAACGACCGCAAGAACGGCTTCCAGCTGGTCGCCGGCGGCAGCTACGACTTCACCGTGAAGATCGCCTCGCCCGCCACCGTCGACAAGATCTGCGGCGCGGCCGGGCTGGACACCCACGGCGAGGTGAACTGCAACGTCGGCAACCAGGTGCTGGTCAACGTCAAGCGCTGGACCATCGGCTCGCCCCAGTTCAGCGGCCCGATCGACGAGTACCGGGCGCTGATCGTCAACCACGAGGTCGGCCACCGGATCGGCCACGGCCACGAGACCTGCCCGGGCCCCGGCAAGCCGGCCCCGGCGATGATGCAGCAGATCTACGGGCTCAAGGGCTGCCAGCCCAACGCCTGGCCGTACAGCGCCGACGGCACCTACCTCAGCGGCCCGGCCGTCCCTTAGCCGACGATCAGCCCAGCAGCGGCAGGTACGCCCGCAGGTCGCTGCGCTCGCCGCCGGCCGACAGCGCGGCGGCGTCGGCCGCGGCCGCCCAGTCGGTGCGGCCGGTGGCCAGCCGGATCCAGGTCAGCGGGTCGGTCTCGACCACGTTCGGCGGGGTGCCCCGGGTGTGCCGCGGGCCCTCGACGGCCTGCACCACCGCGTACGGCGGCACCCGCAGCTCGACCGCGCCGCCGGGCACCCGGTCGGCGAAGGCGTCGGCGAGCAGCCGGGTGACGGCGGCGACCGCCTGCCGGTCGTGCGGGAAGTCCGCGAGGCCGAGCGCGTCGGCCAGGTCGTCGGCGTGCACGACCGTCTCGACCAGCCGGGTCACCAGGAAGTCGGTGAGCGCCATCGGGCCGAACCGCATGGCCACCGATCGGCCGGGCGCCTCCCCCGCGGTGCCGTCCAGCGCGGCCCGCGCGGCGTCCACCGAGCGGTCGAAGCGGGCCGCCACCTCCTCGGGCAGGCCGGTGAAGGCGGCCGCCACCTGCTCGGCCGCCTCGGCGTCGACCGTCTCCGCGACCGTCGTGGTCAGCTCGGTGAAGCGGCTCAGCGAGAGCGGCGCGCCGACCGGCGCGGGGCCGGTCAGCTGGGCCGGCAGCCGGTCCAGCACCAGGCTCAGATGGGCCACCAGCTCGCGCACCCGCCAGCCGCCGAGCCGGGTCGGCCGGTCCAGGTCGGCGGCGGTCAGCCGGTGCACGGCCGCGCGCAGGGCCTCGTGCTGCGCCGCCAGCGCGGCGCGCACCTTCTGCGGCTGGTAGGTACGGGACTTGGCAGGCATGGGCCCCAACATACGCCGAGGGGCGGACGGTTCGTCGCGAACCGTCCGCCCCTCGGGCGCTGGCGCCGATCAGGCCAGCAGGGCCTCGATGACGCCGGTGTGGGCGTCCTTCAGCTCCGCCAGCGAGACGGTGAACTGGTCCTGGACGTCCAGGCTGTCCCCGTCGACCACACCGATCCGGGTGGCCGGCAGGCCCCGCGCGGTGCACATGTCGTTGAACCGGAGCTCCTCGCTGCGCGGCACCGCCACGACGGCGCGGCCGGCCGACTCGGAGAACAGGAACACGAACGGGTCCAGGCCCTCGGGCACGATGATCCGCGCGCCGTGTCCGCCCTTGAGGCAGCTCTCCACCAGGGCCTGGCCCAGGCCGCCGTCGGAGAGGTCGTGCGCGGCGTCGATCATGCCGTCGCGCGAGGCGGCAATCAGGATCTCGCCGAGCAGCTTCTCCCGGTCCAGGTCGACCTTGGGCGGCAGACCGCCCAGGTGCTCGTGGACCACCTGCGACCAGGCCGAGCCGCCCAGCTCGTCCGCGGTGTCGCCGAGCAGGTAGAGCAGCTGCCCCTCCTCGGCGAACGCCATCGGAGTGCGGCGGGTGACGTCGTCGATGACGCCGAGCACCGCGACCACGGGGGTCGGGTGGATGGCGACCTCGCCGGTCTGGTTGTAGAGCGAGACGTTGCCGCCGGTGACCGGGGTGCCCAGGGTCAGGCAGGCGTCGGCCAGGCCGCGGGTGGCCTCGGCGAACTGCCACATCACGTCCGGGTCCTCGGGGGAGCCGAAGTTGAGGCAGTCGGAGATCGCGAGCGGCTTGGCACCGCCGGCCGCGACGTTGCGGTACGCCTCGGCGAGGGCCAGCTGGGCGCCGGTGTACGGGTCCAGCTTGGTGTAGCGGCCGTTGCCGTCGGTGGCGACCGAGACGCCGAGGTTGGTCTCGTCGTCGATCCGGATCATGCCCGAGTCCTCGCCGTGCGAGAGCACGGTGTTGCCGAGCACGTAGCGGTCGTACTGGTCGGTGATCCAGGACTTGGAGGCCTGGTTCGGGTGCGAGGCGACCTTCAGCAGGTCGGCCTTGAGGCCCTCGCCGGTGGTCGGGCGAGCCAGCCGCTCGGCCGTCGGGGCGTCGGCCTGCAGCGCGTCCTGCCAGCTCGGGCGGGCGTACGGGCGCTGGTAGGTCGGGCCCTCGTGGGCGACGGTGCGCGGCGGCACGTCCACGACGAGCTCGCCGTGCCAGTAGATCTCCAGGCGCTCGCCGTCGGTCACCTCACCGATGACGTTGGCGATGACGTCCCACTTCTCGCAGATCTCCAGGAAGCGGGCGACCTTGTCGGGCTCGACGATGGCGCACATGCGCTCCTGCGACTCGCTCATGAGGATCTCCTCCGGCGAGAGCGTGTGGTCGCGCAGGTGCACGGTGTCGAGGTCGACCCGCATGCCGCCGGAGCCGGCCGAGGCCAGCTCGCTGGTGGCGCAGGACAGACCGGCGCCGCCGAGGTCCTGGATGCCCTTGACGAGCTTCTCGCGGAAGATCTCCAGGGTGCACTCGATGAGGAGCTTCTCCTGGAACGGGTCGCCGACCTGGACCGCCGGGCGCTTGGCCGGCTTGGTGTCGTCGAAGGTCTCGGAGGCCAGCACCGAGACGCCGCCGATGCCGTCGCCGCCGGTGCGGGCGCCGTACAGGATGACCTTGTTGCCGGCGCCGGAGGCCTGCGCGAGGTGGATGTCCTCGTGCTTCATGACGCCCACGCACAGCGCGTTGACCAGCGGGTTGCCCTGGTAGCAGGAGTCGAAGACGACCTCGCCGCCGATGTTCGGCAGGCCCAGGCAGTTGCCGTAGCCGCCGATGCCCGCGACGATCCCGGGCAGCACGCGCCGGGTGTCCGGGTGGTCGGCCGCGCCGAACCGCAGCGGGTCCATCACGGCGACCGGGCGGGCGCCCATCGCCAGGATGTCGCGGACGATGCCGCCGATGCCGGTGGCCGCGCCCTGGTAGGGCTCGATGTACGACGGGTGGTTGTGCGACTCGACCTTGAAGGTGACCGCGTAGCCCTGGCCGACGTCGACCACACCGGCGTTCTCGCCGATGCCGACGAGCATCGCGTCGCTCTGCGGCTTCTTCTCGCTGAACTGCTTCAGGTGGACCTTGGAGCTCTTGTACGAACAGTGCTCGGACCACATGACCGAGTACATCGCGAGTTCCGCGCCGGTCGGGCGGCGGCCGAGAATCTCCCGGATCCGCGCGTACTCGTCCTGCTTGAGGCCGAGCTCGGCCCACGGCTGGGCGGCGTCCGGGGTCTGCTCGGCGTTCTTGACGGTGTCGAGGCTCATCAGGCGTTCACCAGCTGCTTCAGGACGGAAGTGAAGAAGCCCAGGCCCTCGGTGGTGGGACCGGTGAGCGGCTCCACGGCGTGCTCGGGGTGCGGCATCAGACCGACGACATTGCCGGCGGCGTTGCTGATGCCGGCGATGTCACGGTACGAACCGTTCGGGTTGACGTCGAGGTAACGGGCGACCACCCGGCCCTCGGCCTCCAGCTCGTCGAGGACGTGCGCGTCGGCGACGAAGCGGCCCTCACCGTTCTTCAGCGGGACGACGATTTCCTGGCCGACCGCGTAATCGCGGGTCCAGGCGGTGCCGTCGTTCTCGATCCGCAGCTTCTGGTCGCGGCAGATGAAGTGCAGCGAGTCGTTGCGGGTGAGCGCGCCGGGCAGCAGGTGCGATTCGCACAGCACCTGGAAGCCGTTGCAGATACCCAGAACCGGCATTCCCAGCTTGGCCTGCTCGATGATGGTCTCCATCACCGGCGAGAAGCGGGAGATCGCACCGCAGCGCAGATAGTCGCCGTAACTGAATCCGCCCGGCAGGACGACCGCGTCGACCTGGTGGAGATCCTTGTCACGGTGCCAGAGGGCGACCGGCTCGGCGCCGGCCAGCCGGACCGCGCGCTGGGCGTCGCGGTCGTCAAGGGAGCCGGGGAAAGTGACGACGCCGACGCGGGTGGTCACTTGCCCTCCTCCTCGACGCGGACGGTGAAGTCCTCGATCACGGTGTTGGCGAGAAAGGTCTCGGCGGCTTCGCGGATACGGGCGAGCGCGGCGTCATCGACCGGGCCCTCCAGCTCCAGCTCGAAACGCTTGCCCTGGCGGACGTCGGCGATCCCGGTGAATCCGAGACGGGGCAGTGCGCGCTGCACCGCCTGTCCCTGGGGGTCGAGGATCTCCGGCTTGAGCATGACGTCGACTACGACGCGTGCCACTGGCACTCCCGGTGGTGTCTTCGTGAGGCGGGGGAACTCCAGACTACCGGGGGTTTCGGGCGGCATTGCTGGCCGGGGATGGTGACGCGCGTAGACCCACGACCCTTACGCCACAAGGGCTCCACCCTCCCCGCACCCCCTGCGGGGTGCCCCTTTTCACCGGATTCCGGGGGCCTCGCGAGAACCGTCGAAGAACACCCGAATACCGTCACTCCGGGACAGATCGGCCAGCCGAGTGCCGGACTATCCGGCACCCCGGCGAAGAGACGTGAATATCCGGAAAAGAAAGCCGGACTCTTCGATTTCTCCCCGCTTCGGGTGCAGAATAGGGCCACCTGCCGCGGCAAGTGCTGCGTATCCGGCACGGCCATCCGGCCTGCCCGTATGCGCTTGCGCGAGTGGTGCACATCAGGCCCTGGAGCGCACCCGCGCCCGGTCGGCCGAATTGCCCGAGAGGATTGACACCCATGGCCCAGCGTGTAGTTGTCACGCTCTCCGACGACCTGGACGGCGGCGCCGCCGCGGAAACCGTCCACTTCGGCGTGGACGGGAAGTCGTACGAGATCGATTTGTCCCTGGACAACGCGGAAAAGCTGCGGGAGGCCCTCGCCCCGTTCGTCGCGGCCGGCCGCCGCCAGAGCCGCACCGGTAAGTCCTTCCGCCGCACCGCGCTGACCCCGGACCCGGCCGCCGTCCGGGCCTGGGCCCAGTCCCGGGGCATGGAACTGCCCGCCCGCGGCCGCATCCCGAAGCACGTGTACGAGGCGTTCGCCGAGGCGAACTGACCCCCTCGGGGCCCGGTCGTCCCGCCCGAACCACCAGGGCGGGACGACCACCCCTTCGGATGCTGTAGAGTATTCCTCGTCGCCGCAACGGAGAGATCCGAAGAGGCGGCGGGTGCCCCACCAGGCACCACGCGGACGTGGCTCAGTTGGTAGAGCATCACCTTGCCAAGGTGAGGGTCGCGAGTTCGAATCTCGTCGTCCGCTCGCAGTGCGCGAGCACAGCAGTACAGCAGTACAACTCAATAGTTCCATCCTGCGGACGTGGCTCAGTTGGTAGAGCATCACCTTGCCAAGGTGAGGGTCGCGAGTTCGAATCTCGTCGTCCGCTCCAGTACGAAGGGTCCTCTCGGAAGAGAGGGCCCTTCGGCGTTTCCGGCATTCCCCGCCCCCGGCCGCCCATGACATTTGTCATCGCCGACCCGTGGATCCGCACCGGCTTCTCGTGAAGGCGCGCACTGCTCCCGGCGCCCGGCCGACGGGAGGCTTGAGGCATGGAAACGAGCCAGCCCCACCGCCCCGGTGACCACGTGATCGAGGTCACCGACCTGCACCGCCACTACGGCACCGGCGGCACCCGCTACCACGCGGTCCGCGGCGTCGACCTGACCGTCGGCCGCGGCGAGCTGTTCGCCCTGCTGGGCACCAACGGGGCCGGCAAGACCTCCACCATGGAACTGATCGAGGGCCTCGCCGCCCCGACCGCCGGCCGGGTCCGGGTGCTCGGCCACGACCCGCACCGCGAGCGCGCCGCCGTCCGCCCCCGGATCGGCATCATGCTGCAGGAGGGCGGCTTCCCCGGCGACCTCAGCGTCGCCGAGACCGGCCGCGCCTGGGCCGGGATGACCAGCCACGCCCGCCCGCTGGACGAGGCGCTGGAGCTGGTCGGCCTCGCCCACCGGCGGCACGTCCGGGTCAAGCAGCTCTCCGGCGGCGAGCGCCGCCGCCTCGACCTGGCGATGGCCCTGCTCGGCCGGCCCGAGGTGCTCTTCCTGGACGAGCCCAGCACCGGCCTCGACCCGGAGGCCCGCGCGGCGGTCTGGCGGCTGGTCCGCGAGCTGCGCGCCCAGGGCACCACGGTGCTGCTCACCACGCACTACCTGGAGGAGGCCGAGGAGCTCGCCGACCGGCTGGCGATCATGCACGGCGGCCGGATCGTCGCCGCCGGCACGGTGGCCGAGGTGATCGCCGGGCACCCGTCCCGGATCGGCTTCGAGCTCCCCGAGTTCGCCGGCACCTCGCTCCCGCCGCTGACCGGCGCCACGGTCACCGCCGACGGCCGGAAGATCACCGTCCAGACGCCGCGGCTCCAGGCCACCCTGACCGAGCTGCTCGGCTGGGCCGACCGGCACGGCATCGAGCTCGGCGCCCTGGACGCCCGCAGCGCCTCGCTGGAGCAGGCCTTCCTGGCCATCGCCTCCGAGGCCGCCCAACAGCCCCCGGCCGACACCCCGGACACCACCGCCCCCACCGCCCGCCGCCGCCTGATGGGACTCGCCCGATGACCACCGCCGCCACCGCCGCTCCCCGGAGCACCACCGGGCCCCGGAGCACCACCGCCCGCCGGCTGCTCGCCCTCGGCCGGGCCGAGGCCGTCCTGCTGGTCCGCAACCGGACCGCCCTGTTCACCGCCCTCACGCTGCCGCTGTTCCTGGTCTTCGCGCTGAAGAGCGTGCTCGACCAGCAGGCCGAGACCAACCCCGGCCTGGACGTCGACTCGCTGCTGGTCAACGGCTCGGTCGGGATGGTGCTGGCCTTCGTCGTCTACTACAACCTGACCGCCGCCTACGTGGCCCGGCGCGGCGAGCTGGTGCTCAAGCGGCTGCGCACCGGCGAGGCCCGGGACATCGAGATCCTGACCGGCACCGCCGTCCCCTCGGTCGCCCTGGCCCTGCTGATGTGCGCCGTGATCGGCGGCTTCGGCGCCGCCGCCCTGCACCTGCGCGCCCCGGCCAACCCGGTGCTGCTGGCCGTCGGCCTGCTCCTGGTGGTCGTCACCCTGATGGCGCTGGCCGCCCTCTCCAGCGCCTTCACCAAGACCGTGGAGAGCGCCGGCATCACCACCATGCCGGTCCTGCTGCTCACCCAGTTCGGCTCCGGCCTGTTCTTCCCGCTGGAGATCATGCCCGACAAGGTCGCCGACGTCTGCCGCCTGCTGCCCACCACCCCGGCGTTCCAGCTGGTCCGGGTCGGCTGGTTCGGCACCGACGGCTCGGCCGCCCCGACGGACTTCGCCGGCACCTGGGCCACCGCCGCCCCGCACCTGGTCACCGGCGGCATCTGGCTCGCCCTCGCGGTCTGGGGCGCCGTCCGCTACTTCCGCTGGGAGCCGCGCCGCTAGGGCGTGTCCTGGGGCGGTCCGCGGGACCCGCGGCAGAACCGCAGGTCAGCTCCCCGCCGGGGCTCTGATAGGAAGGCTCCGGCACGATCATGACCGAACGGGGGCGGAAGCAGGATGGGCATCATGAATCCGGTGCGCACGTGGAAGGGCTACACCAAGCCCCAGCGCTCCGAGCTCTACCTCCGCTGGTCGCTCTACCTGATCTCGCTCGCCCCGCTGCCCGGCGCGCTGCTGAGCGTCGGGGCGGACACCGCCAACCAGCGGTACGTGGCCGCCGCCCGGGTCTCCGTGGTCCTCAGCCTGGCCCTGATCCTGGTCACCGTCCGGGCCTACCGGACCGCGATCGACCACTACCTCAAGCGGCCGGCCGACCACCTGCGCTGGCTCGCCGTCAGCGGCGCCCTCACCGTGGCCGGCTCCTGGGCCCTGCTGCTGATCGGCCCGCACGCCGGGACCGGCCCGGACCGGGTGCCGTTCACCGCCGGCATCGTGACGACCATGATCTTCTCGGCCTTCGGGCCGGCCGCCGTCGGACTGCGGCCGCTCCGGGCGGCGCTCGCCGGGCTCGGCGGGCTGCTGGCCGTCGCCCCCGCGCTGCTCCTGGCCGGCGTCGAACCGGCGGCCACCGCCGGGATGCTCACCTTCGACGCGGTCATGATGGCCTTCATCGGATCCAGCTGCCGCAGCTTCGCCTGGCTCCAGTCGGTGGTCCTGGAGCTGGACGCGGCCCGCGAGGCCCAGGCGCAGCTGGCCGTCGCCGAGGAGCGGCTGCGGTTCTCCCGCGACCTGCACGACGTGATGGGCCGCAACCTCACCACCATCGCGCTCAAGAGCGAGCTGGCCGTCCAGCTGGCCCGGCGCGGCCGCCCGGAGGCCGCCGAGCAGATGGCCGAGGTGCAGCGGATCGCCCAGGAGTCCCAGCGCGAGGTCCGCGACGTGATCCGCGGCTACCGCACCGCCGACCTGCACGCGGAGGCGATCGGCGCCCGGGCGGTGCTCCGCTCCGCCGACGTGACCTGCGAGATCGACCTCGGCGAGGACGCCGACGCCCTGCCGGCGCCGGTCCAGTCGGTGCTCGGCTGGGTGATCCGCGAGGCCACCACCAACGTGCTGCGGCACAGCGAGGCGGCCCGGTGCTCGATCCGGCTCCGCCGGGCGGACGGCCGGGCGGTGCTGGAGCTGGAGAATGACGGGGTGCCGGCCGTGCCGATCCCGTCCCAGGGCAGTGGGACGGGGCTGCGCGGCCTGCGCGAGCGGCTCGCCGCCCACGACGGCGAGCTGACGCTCCCGGACGCCGTACCGGGCAGCTTCCGGCTGCTCGCCAGCGTCCCGCTCTGACCCCTCGTCGCTCCCCCGCCGCTCCCCCGCGGCGGCCCCAGCCGCAGCCCCTGCCCGCACGGAAGGCCCCGCCGATGACCGACACCGCGCCCGTCCGCGTCCTGCTCGCCGACGACGAACACCTGATCCGGGGCGCGCTGGCCGCGCTGCTCGCGCTGGAGGAGGACATCGTCGTGGTCGCCCAGGCCGCCTCCGGACCGGAGGCGCTGGCGATGGCGCAGGCGCACCTGCCGGACATCGCGGTGCTGGACCTGCAGATGCCCGGGCTGGACGGCATCGAGGTGGCCACCCGGCTGCGCGGGCTGCTGCCGGACTGCCGCTGCATGATCCTCACCGGCCACGGCCGCCCGGGCTACCTGAAGCGGGCGCTGGAGGTCGGCATCCGGGGCTTCCTGCCGAAGACGGTCTCGGCGGCCGACCTGGCCGGGATCATCCGGACCGTGCGGGCCGGCGGCCGGTACGTGGACCCGGAGCTGGCGGCGGACGCGATCGCCGCCGGGGAGACCCCGCTCACCCCGCGCGAGACGGACGTGCTGGAGCTGGCCGCCGACGGCACCTCGATCGCCGAGATAGCCGAGCGGGCCTCGCTCTCCCAGGGCACCGTCCGCAACTACCTGTCCTCGGCGGCCGCCAAGCTGGGGGCCGAGAACCGGCACGCGGCGGTGCGGATCGCCCGCGAGCACGGCTGGATCTGATCCCGCCGCGCCCGCGGGCGCCGTTCCCGGGCCGCCGAGGGCCCGGGTGGGCCGGTCAGGCCCAGCTGAGGCCGGTGATCAGCTCGTAGGCCTCGACGTACTTGCTGCGGACCTTCTCGACCACCTCGGCGGGCAGCTGCGGCGGCGGCTGCTCGCTCTTGCGGTCCCAGCCGGAGGCCGGGGAGGTCAGCCAGTCGCGGATGATCTGCTTGTCGAAGGAGGGCTGGGCGTGGCCCGGCTCCCACTGGTCGGCCGGCCAGAACCGCGAGGAGTCCGGGGTGAGCACCTCGTCGCCGATCACCAGTTCGCCGTCGAGCAGGCCGAACTCGAACTTGGTGTCGGCCAGGATGATGCCGCGGTCGCGGGCGATGTCGCGGGCCCGGGAGTAGACGGCCAGGGTGAGCTGGCGCAGCTGGGCGGCCAGGTCGGCGCCGACCCGGCGGGCGGTCTCCTCGTAGGAGACGTTCTCGTCGTGCTCGCCGACCTCGGCCTTGAGGGCCGGGGTGTAGATCGGGGCGGGCAGCTCGGAGCCGTCGTCCAGGCCCTCGGGCAGGGCGATGCCGCAGACGGTGCGGGAGGCGCGGTACTCCTCCAGTCCGGAGCCGGCCAGGTAGCCGCGGGCCACGCACTCGACCGGGACCATGTCCAGGCTGCGGCAGACCAGGGTGCGGCCCTTCCAGTCGGCGGGGGCGCCGGCCGGGACCTCGGTGGAGATCACGTGGTTGGGCACCAGGTCGGCGATCCGCTCGAACCACCACAGCGAGAGCTGGGTGAGGATCCGGCCCTTGTCCGGGATCTCGTTGGGCAGCACCCAGTCGTAGGCCGAGGTGCGGTCGCTGGCGACCATCACGAGCTCACCCGACTCGGTGCGGTAGAGGTCGCGCACCTTGCCGGTGTGCAGGTGGACCAGGCCGGGCACCTGGACCGGCTCGGGCTTGGTGACAAATCCGCTCAAGGTCGTCTCAGTCCTCAGGGGTCGTTCGCGGGCGTGGGGCGCGAAAGGGGAGGTCACTGGCCCCGAGTCTGTCATGGACGCCCGGTCGGACCGGTCCCCAGGTGGTCTCAGGCGTTCTTGCAGAGGTGGTCCAGCAGGTTGGCGGTGGCCCGCTGGATCCGCTCGTCGGTGAGCCCGGGGCGGTCCAGCGCGGGCGACCAGGCGAAGGTGCCGGAGGCGAACACGTACGCGCCGCTGGGCGCCCGGTAGAGCGAGGTCTCCTGGTGGCGGGCGCGGCCCGCCGGGTCCCGGTACGGGGAGTGCGCGAGCAGCACCCGTTCGGTGTGCTCGGGCAGCGCGACCTTCGGGTAGTAGCGGTCCGCCTCGCCGGCCACCAGGCCGGGCAGCTCCTCACCCTCCTGGACGCCGGTGCCGTCCCAGAGCCAGTGGCCGGTGTGCCGGGCGACCAGCGGGACGGGCGCGGCGACCCGGCCGGAGTACTGCAGGCCGAGCAGGTGCTGCTCGGGCTCGCCGGCGTCGCGCCACAGCGCGCTGGCGGCGCCGGTCACCCCGGCGGCCGGGTTGCCGGACGGCACCTTCTGGCGCTTGCGGCAGTTGAGCATCCGGTTGGGCTCGCCGGAGGGGGCGGCGCTCAGCTCGACCCGCCAGTACATGGTGTTGGCGGAGAGGAAGACCAGCGAGGTGCCGCCGTCCCGGGCCCGTTCGACGGTGCGGCGCATCGGCTCGGACCAGTACTCGTCGTGGCCGGGGAAGACCAGCGCCCGGTGCCGGGCCGGGTCGACCAGTCCGGCGTGCAGGTCGGTGGCGGTGGCGTAGGAGAGGTCGTAGCCGTACCGCTCGGCCCAGCGGATGAAGTCGTAGGCGTGGCCGACGTGCAGCGGCAGTCCGGCGGTGGCGTGCGGACGGTCGAAGGAGACGGTGACGGCCGCCTCGGGCTCGCCGACCAGCCGGCCGCCGTCCCAGGCGTGGTAGAGGCTGGCGCCGCTGCGGCCGTCCTCGGGGAACAGGTTGTACGCCTGCCAGGTCACGTCGGGGACCACCAGCAGCAGCTCGGCGGCGCGCGACTGGTCCTCGAAGTCCCGGACGGTGAACGGGATGTGGCTGCGGTGCAGCATGTCGGCGGTGGTCAGCACGGCGACGTACGCGCCGGGCCGCCAGTGCTGCGGGATCTGCTGGCGCCAGGTGTGCCACCAGTGGTGGCAGGAGACGGTCCGGCCGACCACCATCGGGGCGGGCTGGACCATGCCGGCGATCAGCGGGCTGGTGGTCATGTGGTGGGCGCCGTCGCCCGCGTAGTGGCCGATCCGGTAGACGTCGACGGTGAACTCGCGGGGCGGGTTGACGGTGACCCGCAGGTCCACCGAGCCGCCGGGGCGGACCACGCCGGCCGAGGCGAAGCCCTTGATCTGCTGTTCCTCGTCGTTGGCGCTGAGCGGGGTGCCGACCGGGGGCTTGCCGCGGCCGCCGGCGGCCAGCGGGCGCTGCCCGGGGGCGTCCACCGAGACGTACCAGGGGACCTCGCCCTCGGCGCCGCCGAGGTACCGGTCCGGGCTGCGCAGCCAGGGCAGCGGGCCCTGGCCGAAGGGGTCGGAGACGCTGTGCGCGTGCGTCCCGGACTCCCAGCGGCGGTTGAGTTCGGTCCCCACGCGCGCCCCTCCCAGGTGCACCTCGCCGGTTGGCATGTGCCTCCCGGATGTGCGTGCGGTCTAATACACCACACCGTGCTGGCGCTGCGTCACCCCACGGTAGCAACTAGTGGCGGGGAATCTTCCGGCCCGGCGGGCGGGGGGCCTCCGGCCTGCGAAGACCCGGGGCGGGCGCCCGGGCCGGGGGCGCATGCTCCCCGGACTCGCGCCCCCTGCGCCCCCGATGCCACCTGGCGCGGGGGCCGCCGGCCGCCCGGGCCCCGGGCCTCAGAGCCGGACCGGCTTCTCCAGCCGGACGTCGGCCGCGTCCAGCCAGGCCCGCAGCGGCCCGTCCTGGCCCTGTTCGACGGCCTGGGCGACCGGCTCGGCCAGATCGGTCCGGCGGACCCCGCCGAGCAGCAGCACCGGGCCGTCCAGCCAGTCCAGCCCGGGGACGGCGCCCGCGGTGTCCACGGCGGCGCAGCAGACCATCGCGGTGACGTGGTCGACCAGCACGTCCCGGCCGGTGCGGACCGGTTCGAACAGCGGCGCGGGCGCGGCGGAGCGGGCCGGCTGGACGGCGAGCGCGGCGGCCAGCCGCTCGCCGTCGCCCTCGGCGAGCCGGACCAGCAGCCGGGTCAGCGTCGGGGCGCCGGGGCGGGCCTGCGGGGCCGGCCGGTCCAGCGCGGACTGCAGGGCGGTTGCCCGGGCCCGCCAGCCGGCGTCCACCACGTCGGCCGGGTAGTCGGCCCAGTCCAGCTCGCGCCAGGCGCCGGAGGCAGGCGCGCCGAAGAACAGCTCGGCGGCGAGCCGGGAGACCGCCGCGTCTACCGCGCCGGGTTCCTCCAGCAGGTCGCAGGCCGGGCGGTCGCCGAGCCGGCTGCTGTAGCCGTCGGCCAGCCGGTCCCGCCGGGACAGCTCGGTGAGCGCGGCGACCACGCCCGCGTTGAGGTGCGCGGGGTGCCGGCCGAGCCGCCAGGCGGGCAGCGCGACCCGGGTGAGCAGCCGGTCCCAGCCCGCGTAGGCGAGCCCGACCTGCTCCTGGGCGGCGATCCGCAGGCCGTAGTCGACGCCGCGGGCCTGCTCGGAGGCCCAGCCGGCGACGGCCCGCTCCAGCTCGGCGGCGTGGCCGCGGCACAGGCCCAGCAGCCGGCGGGTGATCCGGTCGGTGAGCACGGCCGGGCCGCGCCGGGACGGGCGCGCGGCGGCGGGCGGCGGGGCGCCGGCCAGGCCGGGCGCCGCGGTGGCGTCCAGGCTGGCGTCCAGGGAGCGCAGGAAGTGCCGGGCGGCGGCGATCTCCGGGTCGGCGGCGGCCGCGGTGCCGGCCACCACCGGGGCGAGCAGGGCGCGCAGCTCTCCGGCCCGCATCCACCAGAGGAAGGGCGAGCCGATCACCAGGACCGGCGCGGGCGGCTCCTGGCCGCCCGGCCGGGGGCGGCGGCGCGGCCGGGGCGCGGGGACGTCCTCCAGCCAGCTGTCGCAGTCCGGGGTGAGCGCGATGGCGGAGGGTGCGGGGACCTCCAGCCGGTCGGCGAGCTCGTCGATCAGCCGGTACAGCTCGGGGGCCTGCGCGCGGTCCAGCGGGACGGCCGGGGTCCGCGGCGGGACCGCCCGGTGGTAGGCCCGGGCGGCCAGGCCGGCCACCAGCAGGGTCAGCGCGGCCACCGCGCAGACCACCCAGCGGGCGAGGTCCCAGCCGGCCGCGTCGGGGGCACCGGCGGCGCCGATCCGGCCGGTGAAGCGGCCCGCGAGCAGCACCGCCGCGGCGGCGGCGGGCAGCGCGGCGGCGGCCAGGGCGAGACCTCGGATCCGCAGGACCGCCTGGGCATGAGCGCGCGCGGTGTCGACAGCGGCCATACGGTGCGGCACCCCCTTCGGAGCCCTCGGGCGCCCGGCGACGGGCCCCTGAGCCGACTCGAAACGATCAGTTCCGACCGGGAAACGGTGGCGTCCGAACCCCGGTAGTGCATGCTGCGTGGCGCTACTGACATTTTCGACGCCCGTGTCCGGGTGGGTGTTCCGGATCGCCCCGGTTTCCACTCGTCCCGGTGACGCCGCCCGGATTCCGGACGACCGCACCCGGGCAGCGTGCGTGGCGGCCCGGGCGTCCGGTCCGGCCGGACGCCGTCCAGCATCCCCCCGCGCGACCGCCGCTACCCGGCGGCGGCCGGGAACGGCCCGGCCGGTGGCGCCGTGGTCCAGCGCACCATAAGGCCGGGCGCCCGGTTACGTCAGCCGGATGCGGTCGCTGTCACTCGATGGGCTGGATTCCGGCCGCCGAACGGTGCGCCGTCCCCCGGGGCCGCTCCGGTCCCGTCCGCCTCCGAAACGCCGGGCGGGGCTGCGTCCATGGGGGTTGTCGCGGGTCCGGGGCGGGCCGGTCGGGGCCGGAACGCCCGGGCCCCCGGCGGGCGGTCGCTCGCCGGGGGCCCGGGGAAGGGCTGGGGACGCGCTACCGCGCGGCCTTCAGCGCGATGTCGCTGCGGTGCTGGCCGCCCTTGAGGGAGATCCGCTCCACCGAGCGGTAGGCCCGCTCGCGCGCCTCGGCGAGGTCGGTGCCGGTCGCGGTGACCGAGAGGACCCGGCCGCCGGCGCTCAGCACCCGGCCGTCCTCGGCCGCCTCGGTCCCGGCGTGCAGCACGTACGCGGTGCCGTCGGCGGCCTCCGCCTCGGCCAGGCCCTCGATCGGGTCGCCGGTGCGCGGCGCGGCCGGGTAGCCCTCGGAGGCGATCACCACGGTGACCGCGGCGCCCTCGTCCCAGCGCAGCGGCTCCAGCTGGTCCAGCGTGCCGGTGGCCGAGGCGTGCAGGACGCCGGCCAGCGGGGTGCGCAGCCGGGCCAGCACGACCTGGGTCTCCGGGTCGCCGAAGCGGGCGTTGAACTCGATCACCCGGGTGCCGCGCGAGGTCAGCGCCAGACCGGCGTAGAGCAGGCCGGAGAACGGGGTGCCGCGGCGGCGCAGCTCGTCCACGGTCGGCTGCAGGACGGTCGCCAGGACCTCCTCGACCAGGCCCTCGGGCGCCCACGGCAGCGGCGAGTAGGCGCCCATGCCGCCGGTGTTCGGGCCCTCGTCGCCGTCCAGCGCGCGCTTGAAGTCCTGGGCGGGCTGGAGCGGCAGCACGGTGCTGCCGTCGGTGATCGCGAAGAGCGAGACCTCGGGGCCGTCCAGGTACTCCTCGATCACCACGCGCTCGCAGGCGGCGGCGTGGGCCAGTGCCTCGTCCCGGTCGGAGGTGACCACGACGCCCTTGCCGGCGGCCAGGCCGTCGTCCTTGACCACGTACGGCGCGCCGAAGGCGTCCAGCGCCTCGGCGGCCTCGGCGGGGGTGGTGCAGACGTAGGAGCGGGCGGTGGGCACGCCGGCGCCGGCCATCACGTCCTTGGCGAAGGCCTTGGAGCCCTCCAGCTGGGCGGCCGCCCCGGACGGGCCGAACACCGGGATGCCGGCCGCGCGCACGGCGTCGGCGACGCCCGCGACCAGCGGGGCCTCCGGGCCGACCACAACGAGGCCGGCGCCCAGCTCGCGGGCGAGCGCGGTGACCTGCGCGCCGTCGAGCTGGTCGACCGGGTGGACCGTCGCCACCTGCGCGATCCCGGCGTTACCCGGGGCGCAGTGCAGCTCGGTCACGGCGGGATCTTGGGACAGAGAGCGGCACAGGGCGTGTTCGCGGGCGCCGCCGCCGATGACGAGGACCTTCACGCTGCGCAAGGGTAGTCGGTGGCCGGTTCCGGCCGCTCTCCGGTCCCGTAGGAAGAGACAGCCGGAGGGGTCGGGTACACGCACGGTGTCGGAGGATCCTCCAGTCCCGACACCCGTCGGTGTGCCGCAGGTGGCCGGGTCAGGACAGCGGGTCACCGGGGCCTCGCTCGGACGGGTGAAATCCCGCCGACCGCCGCAACCCTCCCACCTCGGGATCCGGTGGCCGAATCCGGTAACGATCATTGGCGAAGCGCCCACACGGTCAGCCATTTGGCGGTAAGAAGTGCTGTTGGACCACCGCGCTGTCCGGCGCTTCACGGGCCGTCAGGCCGATGACGCGTCAGTCCGCGCACCGCCGTGACCAGCCGTACCAGCGCCGTAAACAGCCGTACCAGCGCCGTGAACAGCCGTACCAGCCAGACCCAGCAGTCCGCCCGCCACAGGGAGCCCCACAGGTGAGCCAGCCGGAAATGCAGCCCGAGGAGAGTGCCTGGGGCAAGGAGATCGGCGAGGAGGACCCGTCGGCCGCGACCGTCGCGCGCCGTGCCTCGACCCGCCGCCGGTCCGATCTGAGCACCCGCCAGTTCCCGCTCGGGGACTGGGGCGAGCCGGCCGAGCGGCTGGAGGAGCTGTACCGCTGGTCCGAGGAGCGCGCGGTCGAGGCGATCGAGTGGTACCGCCGGGACCGGATCTGGAAGCGCCGCTGGGCCCGGCTGCTGCGGTTCGGCACGGCCGGCTTCGCGATCGGCGGCGTCACCGCCCCGCTGGTCGACCTCACCGGGGCCGTCGCGCACGGCACCAGCTGGGGCTACGTCGGGCTGGCGCTGGCCGCCGGCTGCTACGGCGCGGACCGGGTGTTCGGCCTCACCTCCGGCTGGATGCGCGACGTCTCCACCGCGCAGGCGCTGCAACGCCGGCTGGAGGCGTTCCAGTTCGACTGGGCCTCGGAGTGCGTCCGGGAGGTGCTCGGCCCCACCGAGGGCACCGCGGGCGAGGCCGCCGAACGGTGCCTCGGCGTGCTGCGGCGGTTCTGCGAGGACATCTCGGACATGGTCCGCACCGAGACCTCGGAGTGGATGCTGGAGTTCCGGGCCGGCATGACCCAGCTGCCCACCCAGGCGGCCGGCAGCTGGGGCGGCCGGAGCGAGCCGGGGGTGGGCGCCCAGGTGCGGGTGCTGCCGCCGCCGGGCACCCGGCCGACCATGCCGCGCCAGCGGCCGCCGGAGGGCCCGCTGCGGTAGGCGGCCGCCCGCCCGCTCGGGTGGCTCGGACGGCTCAGGCGAAGACGATCATCGAGCCCTGGTGCAGGCTCCGGGTCGCCGCCGCGTACAGGCCCGCCCAGGCGTGCCGCTCCCGGGCGAACGGGTGCAGGTCGTCCAGCGGCGGGCCGAACGGCTGCTCCAGGCCGGTCGGGCCGAGCGGCCGGGTCGGGGCCGGCGGGGCGAGCGGGTCGATGCCCAGCGCGGGGGCGACTGCCTGCAGCTCGCGCAGCAGACCGTGGCTGGAGCCGAGCGGACCGCCCGCGGCGAGCAGCGTCTCGTCCACCAGCGGAACGGCGAACTCGATCGGCACGTACGCGCCGGCGTGGTCGAAGTGCCACACCAGGTGCGACTGCTCGGCGCTGCTCTCGAACATCTCCAGCAGCTGCTCGTAGTCGCCGCCGAGCTCGTCGACCGGGGTGATGTCCAGACCGGTCAGGCCCAGCAGGTAGGCCCGGCGCAGGAAGTGCAGCGAGTCGTAGTCGAAGGCGGCTATCGGCTCCACCGCCCCGCTGAGCTCCGGCACGTACCGGTAGACCGGGACCTCGGGCAGGCCCCGTGAGGCCAGCGCGTGGTTGTAGAGCGCGAGGTCGTCCCGGAAGGGGTTGTCGGGGCTGTGGCTCAGCACGTCCACCAAGGGGACGAGCCAGAGGTCGCAGGCCATGGGCCGGCTCTTCCTCTCCGGGCGTCGGGACCGGCCGCACGACGGCGGACGGCGGATGGGCGGGTCGGTACCCGGACGGCCCTTGCGGGGCGTGGCCGGGACGAACGACCGCCCACCCTACCGGCCCGGCGTGCGATGGGGACCGGGCCGGCCCTCGGGCAGCCGGCCGGACGGCGACTCGGGCAGCCGGCGGCCGAACCGTCCGTACGGGACCGAACGCGGCTGCGGCACCAGGCCCAGCCCCAGACCCAGTTCGCGGCCCAGCTCCCGGCCGAGCTCGCGTTCCCGGCCCCGGGCGCCGCCGGCCGGGCGGGCGGACTCCTCCGGCCAGGACTCGACGACGGCGGACGCGGGGGTGGTGGCGGGGGTCGTGGGGGCGGCGGGTCCGGTGCCCGCCGCGGCGTTCCCCGGCTCGGCGTCCCCCGGTTCGGCGTCCCCCGGTTCCGCCGGGCCGTCCAGCCCCTCCGGTCCGGGCCCGCCGAAGGTCGGCAGCTCCGACACCGACCGCCCGGTCAGCAGCGCCAGCACCCCCACCGACTCCACCGGCTGCCCCGCCAGCTCGGCCAGCAGCCCGACGGTGAAGAGGTTGTACTCGCAGACGATCCGGTGCGCGCGCGGCACGTCCAGGGACTCGATCGCCTCCACCAGGTCGAGGTGGCCGTCCCAGCAGACCCCGGCCAGCTGACGCATGTCCCGCAGGTACGGCGCGGCGAACATCCACGACTGCACCCGCAGCCAGTCCAGGTAGTCGGCGATCCGGCGGTTGCCCAGCAGCCCGGCGACCTCCTGCCAGAACCGGCGGTCGCACCCCACCATCACGTCCAGGTTCCCCGCCCGGGCCGCCCGCACCGCCGCGTCCGCCCGGCGGCGCAGCGAGGGCAGCCGGTCGTCGTCCGCCGCGACCGGCCGCGCGGCCAGCCGGCGGAAGTAGCTGTCGGTGATCACCACCCGGGACTCGAAGATCTCCCGGAAGTCGTCCCAGCCGAACTCGGGCACCGTGAAGCCGCGGTGGTGCTCCGCCCGGAGCAGCCCCTGCGCGGACAGGTCGACCAGCGCCTCCCGGGCCGGCGTCGCCGAGACCCCGTACAGCTCGGCGATCTCCTTGACGGTGAAGTTCCGGCCGGCCGCCAGCCGGCCGGCCATCATCTCCTCGCGCAGCGCGCCGGCGATCTGCTCGCGCAGGCTGTTGCGCTGGATCACGGGGCGGGAGTCGCCCGCGCCGGTGCCGAACATGCGCGCGACCTCCTCGGGCGGACCGGTCGGCCTGGCGGGGGCGGACCGGCGGTGGAACGGCTGGTAACACGACGAGGGCTCATCTTCTCAAAAAGGACACCGTCGTGTACAAGCCCCTCATACGCCCGGCGCGCCCCCGCCGCGTCCGCCTCGCCGTTCCGCCGCGTCCGCCCGCCGCGCCGGCTAGCGCTGGACCGGCGCCGGAATGCCGAGCAGCCGGTCCCGGTGCACCGGGAACTCGGCGCGCGCCTTCGCCACCTCCGCCGGATCGAACTCCACGGTCAGCACCTCCTCGCCGGCCCCCGCCTCGGCCAGCACCCGGCCCCACGGGTCCACCACGATGCTGTGGCCCGCCTGCGGCACCCCGGCGTGCGTCCCCGCCGTGTTGCAGGCCAGCACGAACGCCTGTTCCTCGACCGCGCGCGCCTTGGCCAGCAGCGTCCAGTGCTCCCGCCGCCGCTCCGGCCACCCCGCGACGACCACCAGCGTCTGCGCGCCCGCGTCCAGCAGCGCCCGGAACAGCTCCGGGAACCGCAGGTCGTAACAGGTCGCCAGGCCCAGCGTGCCGACCCCGGTCGCCGCCGTGACGATCTCCTGGCCCGCGCCCATCACCGCCGCCTCGCCGCTGTCGAACCCGAAGCGGTGGATCTTGCGGTAGGTGTGCACCAGCTCGCCGTCCGGGGCGAACAGCAGCGAGGTGTTGTAGATCGGCCCGTCCGGGTCCCGCTCGACGATCGACCCGGCGTGCAGCCAGACGCCCGCCGCCCGCGCGGCCGCCGCCATCGCGTCCGAGGTCGGCCCGTCCAGGGCCTCGGCGCCGTCCGACCAGAGGTCGTAGGCGAAGGCGCCCAGCGGCCACAGCTCCGGCAGGACGACCAGGTCGGCCCCGCGCTGCGCCCGGACCAGCGCGGCCGCGCGGGCCCGCCGCTCGGCCGGGGGTTCGGCGTCGGAGACCATGAGTTGGATCAATGAAGCGCGCACAGTACCACCGTCCACGGCAAGAGTCCTACGATCGTCACCCGAAAGCGCTGCCCTGTTCTCACCAGGCAGCGTAACGTGCGGTTAGCGTGTGCGCCCGGAAGCCGGAACTTCCCGGCCGAACCCAGACCGGGGCGCGCGTGGCAAGGCAGCTGACGGAGGGCCGGAGATTCCCGTGACGGACAACCAGACCGTGCAGGCGTACACCGAGGCGTGGACGCAGTCCATCGAGGCGATATCCGAGCTCGTGGCGCCCCTGCCGGAGGGGTCCTGGAACCGGGCCACCGAATGCCCCGGCTGGTCCGTCCGGGACGTCGTCTCGCACGTCATCGCGGTCGAGTCCGAACTGCTCGGCGACCCCCGTCCGATCCACTCGCTGCCGCGCGACCTGCGCCACGTCACCACCGAGATCGCCCGCTACCTCGAACTGCCGGTCGACAAGCGGCGCTGCCACACCGCGCTGGAGATGACCGGCGAGCTCGAGTACACCGTCATCCGCCGCTCCCGCGCGCTGCGCAACGCCAAGCAGATGCCCAACGAGCCGGTCCGCTGGCCGGCCGGCCCGCACAGCCGCGACATCCCGTACCACGAACTGCTCCGGCTGCGCGCCTTCGACGTCTGGGTGCACGAGCAGGACCTCCGCCGCGCCCTCGGCGAGCCCGGCAACCTCGACTCCCCGGCCGCGCTGGTCACCCGCGACGTCCTGCTCCAGGGCCTCCCGAAGGCCGTCGCCCACCAGGCCGGCGCCCCGGCCGGGACCGCCCTGGTCGTCGACGTCACCGGCCCGGTCGAGTTCCTGCGCACCGTCCGGGTCGACTCCGCCGGCCGCGGCACCGTCGACGAGTCCATCAGCCTCGCCCCCGACGTCCAGCTCACCCTCGACTGGGAGACCTACGTCCGCCTCGCCTGCGGCCGCGGCCGCCCGGGCCCGGTGACCGTCGAGGGCGACAAGGAACTCGCCGACCGCGTCCTCGCCAACTTCTCCGTCACCCCGTAGCCCGCACCATCACCCGCCCGGCGTACACGGACCGTGCACGCCGGGCCCACGCTCCCCGTGCCCCCGTACGTCACGTTGGCACCATTGCCGCCATCCGTTCGGCCTCGTTGTTCCGGTCAGCGTCACCCGGAAGAAGGAGGGGCGTCCACATGGACGACGAACAGACGATGCAGGACGAGATGGTGCTGGTCCGGTCCAGCTTCCCGGTCACGGGGCAGCCGATCAGGGTCGTGATGATCGACGGGGATCCGTGGTTCGTCACGGCCGATGTGTGCACGGTGCTGGACCGCGGAAGCGCAAGCCGTGCGAGCAGGACCGTGGATCCCGCTGAAACCAGGACCGTGGACATGCGCCTCGTATGCCTGACCAAAAGTCAGGCATACGACGTTTCCGCAGGTCGGAAACTGTACAGTCGCGGAAATCCATACCTGAACGTGATCAGCGAGGCGGGCCTCTACAGCCTGCTGATGCGGTCGAACAAGAAGTCCTCCAAGCCGTTCAGGGAGTGGGTCACCCGAGAACTCCTCCCGTCCGTCCGGCGAGGGGACACCGACATCCCCGCCCAGCAGCGGCGGATGGCGGAGACGCTCACCGAGGCGATCGGGCAGCAGGTGCACATCGTCGCGGCGATCGAGCACGAGAACTGGCCGGGTCTCGTCGTCCACTCGGACGGGACGGTCCACTGCCGGCACGGGGAAATGGTCCTGCGCCTGCCCGGGCCCGACGACAGCGGGCCGCCGTTCGGTGCGTACTTCGAGTGCCAGGGCGGGGAACGGGTCGGCATCCGGGGCAGCCGGCTGGTCCCGGGCTGCCCGAAGCTCCGGTTGGTGGACCTGATCCGCATGCGGGACGAGGTCCAGCGGCCTGAACCCGTGACGTCGGTGCCCGATGCCGGGCTCATGTACGCCGACGTGAACCAAGGCCGGATCGACCGGGTCTTCGGAACGCCTCCGCAGATCGCCGAGCTGCTGCGGCATCACAGGGACTGAATCCATACCGCCCTATGCCTCACTTCAAGTGAGGCATAGGGCGTTTCCGCAGGTCGGAAACCCTACGCCGGTGCGCCCGTGAGCCGGCGCCGGAGCCTGAGGATCATCACCGTCCCCAGCGCCAGTGGCGCGTACTGCCAGCAGAAGGCCCAGCGGAAGGCGTCCGCCGCGTAGGGGCCGGCGCCGGACGGGGTGAGGGCGTCGAGGAGGACGCCGATGCCGAAGAGGGTGATCATCGTGCCGATGAAGCCGCCCATGTTGACGATGCCGGAGGCGGTGCCGAAGCGTTCGACCGGGTTGTGCGAGCGGGCGTAGTCGAGGCCGACCAGGGATGCGGGGCCGTTGGTGCCCATCACCAGGACGACGGTGACCAGCAGCCACAGCGGCGGGTGGCCGCCGGGCCAGGCCAGGACGACGGCCCAGAGCGTCCCGGTGGCGGCGATGACGGTGAGCACGATCGGCATCCGGGCCCGGGCGGTGCGGGAGAGGAGCCGGCCGAACAGCAGGGCGAAGCCCATGTTGGCGAGGACCAGCAGGGTGAGCAGTCCGCCGGCCTCGGCGCGGGTCATGCCCTGGCCCTCGACCAGGTAGGGCATGCCCCAGAGCAGGCCGAAGGCGTTGCCGGGGAACTGGGCGGTGAAGTGGATCCAGAGCCCGAGCCGGGTGCCCGGTTCCCGCCAGGCCTCGCGGACCTGCCGGCGGACGGCGAGCCGGGGGGCGGCCGGCGTCCCGGCCGGGGCGAGCGGGGCGAGCGGGGCCGGGGCGTCGCGGAGCAGGAGCGCGACGAGGGCGAAGACGGCGGCGCCGAGCAGCGCGATGGCGGTGAAGGTGGGCGTCCAGCCCTTGCTGTGCAGGGCCCGGGCCAGCACCACCGTGGTGACCAGGTTGCCGCTCATCCCGGCCAGGCCGGTCAGCTGGGCGACGAGCGGGTTCCGGGCGGCCGGGAACCAGCGGGCGGCTATCCGCAGCACGCTGATGAAGGTCATCGCGTCGCCGCAGCCGAGGACCGCCCGGGAGGCGAGGGCGGGGCCGAAGGACTCGGAGAAGGCGAAGGCCAGCTGGCCGGTGCTGAGCAGCAGGATGCCGAGCAGCAGCACCCTGCGCGGTCCGAACCGGTCGACGAGCAGGCCGACGGGTATCTGCATGGCCGCGTAGACCAGGACCTGGAGGATCGAGAAGGTGGAGAGCGCGGAGGCGCCGATGCCGAACCGGTCGGCGGCGTCGAGCCCGGCCACGCCGAGGCTGGTGCGGTGGATGACGGCCAGGACGTAGACGCTGACGCCGACGGACCAGGCGAGCCAGGCGGCCCGCCCGCCGGGTGGGCCCGGGACCGCCGCGGCGCGATCGGGGCCGCCGGGCAACGGGCCGGCGGGCAGCGGGCGGGCGGACGGGGCGCGGGCTGGGCGGGCGGGCTCCACGGTCATAGTGGCCCCAGATTAGTCATCCCATCATTGGATGCCCAGGCTGGAACCGGTCGGACCGGGCTCAGCCGACCACCGTCCAGGACACCGACCGCGTCATGTAGCGGTCCCGGAAGGCCTCGTCCCGCACCCAGTCCGTGGTGTCCCGGACGGTCGCCGTGACGGTCGCGCCGTGCCCGGGCTCCAGCGTCAGCCGCGCGGTGTCGAACCAGCTGCGGTCCGCCGCCTGCGGCTCGACCGGGACGCCGTCCACCGTCCAGTCGACCCGCAGCTGCCGGGCGCCGGCCAGCGGCAGCGGCCGGACCTCCAGCCGGGGGCGGCCGGTGACGTCGCCGGGGGCCGGGACCGGGTTGTCGGTGGGCCGGACCCGGCGGTAGATCTCCTCGATGATCGCCTCCCGCGAGGGCAGGTTGTAGGCCCCGCCGAGGGTGCGCATCACCGAGTCCGGGGTCGGCCGGTAGATGCCGTTGGCGCTGCGATAGGCCCCGATCGTCCCGGCGCCGTCCGGGGACTCGGTGCCCAGCCAGCGCCACCACTTGGTCTGCCGGCGGCGCATCTCGTCGGCGTTCTCGGTGGAGAGGTTGGGGTAGTCGGCGTCCTCGGGCGCGCTGTCGTACTCGTCGCCGAGGTCGCCGACGGTGTGCCCTATCTCGTGCTGGATGATCCGCCCGGCGTCCGCGCTGCCGCCGGCCAGGGTGGTCACGCCGGTGCCGCCGGCGCCGCCGTACTCGCCGGAGTTGGCGAGCGCGATGAGGTACTGCGGGCCCTCGCCGCGGCCGGCGTACCGGGCGGTGGCGTCCTCGTCGGCGCAGAGCAGCCGGGCGGTGCCCTCGCACCAGAAGTGCATGCCGAGCGGGGTGTCGGGGCGGCGGCCGCGGCTCTCGGTCTCGGCGATGCCGGAGACCGGGGAGACCACCTCGACCCGCCTTATGTTGAAGAAGCCCTGGTAGCTGCGGAACGGCTCGATCTCCATCAGCGCGTGCCAGGCCAGGTCCGCCTGCCGGCGGAACAGCTCCTGCTCGTCGGTGGTGTAGCCGTCGCCGAGCAGGACGAGGGTGATCCGGTTGGCCGGGTCGCCGGTCCGCCGTATGTCGACGGTGGGGGCGGCGCCGGCGGTGCGCAGGTCGGCGTGCTGGACCTGGGTGTGCGGCGGCACCGCCCGGTCGGCGGGGGCGCCGGCCCCGATCACCCCGAAGGGCGACGGTCCGGCCAGTTCCAGCGCGGCCGGGAGCACGGCGGTGGACACCAGCACGAGCGCGGCCAGACTCCGGACGATCCGGCCAGGGTTGCCAGGCGGCATACGGGTGCGTCCTCGACGTTCCGGTCACCCGGTGTCGCCCGGGTGGTGGACGCGTAGCCGTACCCGGCCCGGCGTGTCGTCCCCACCGAACGGCGAAAAAGTCACCGACCTGGCCGAACGACAAGAACCTCACCGGTCATACCAATGAGTCTGATCAGGTGGATGATCATTACGTGCCGTGACTTTTGCCGACTTTCCATGCCACCGACAACCCCGGCCGGGGCCGCGCGTCTCTGACAGTGAGGACGAACCTGGGAGCCGCGTCATGGAACAGAACACCGTCGCCCACACCGACGACACCGCCTGGTCCTGAGAACCACCGGACCACAGACCGAAGGGGCCCTGTCTCCGCACCGCCGTGCGGAGACAGGGCCCCTTCACAGGCTTCCGGGCACCGGGCCCGGACCGGTCAGCCCCAGGTGATCAGGCGCTTCGGGTACTCCAGGATGCCCGCGATGTCGGCCAGCACCTTGGAGCCCAGCTCGCCGTCCACCAGGCGGTGGTCGAAGGACAGGGCCAGCGTGGTGACCTGGCGCGGGACGACCTTGCCCTTGTGCACCCACGGCAGCTCCCGGACCGCCCCGAAGGCGAGGATGGCCGCCTCGCCCGGGTTGAGGATCGGGGTGCCGCTGTCGACGCCGAAGACACCGACGTTGGTGATCGTGACGGTGCCGCCCTGCATGTCGCCGGGCGCCGTCTTGCCCTGACGGGCGGTGTCGATCAGCTCGCCGAGCGAGCCGGCCAGGCCCGCGAGGGTCTTCGAGCCGGCGTCCTTGATGTTCGGGACGATCAGGCCGCGCGGGGTGGCCGCGGCGATACCGAGGTTCACCTGGCCCTTGATGACGATCTCCTGGGCCGCCTCGTCCCACTGCGCGTTGATCTCGGGGTTGCGCTTGATCGCGGTGAGCAGCGCCTTGGCGACCAGCAGCAGCGGGCTGACCCGGACGTCCCGGCCCAGCTCGCCGCTCTCCTTGAGGCGGCGGACGAACTTCATCGTCCGGGTGACGTCGACCTGGACGAACTCGGTGACGTGCGGGGCGGTGAAGGCCGAGGCCACCATCGCCTGCGCGGTCGCCTTGCGGACGCCCTTGACCGGCACCCGGACGTCGCCCGTGCCGGGGACGGCCACCGGGACCGCCACCGGGGCGGCAGCGGCCGGCTCGGCGGCCGGGGCCTCGACGACCGGCGCCGGGGCCGCGGCGGCGGCCGCGAAGGCGTGCACGTCCTCGCGGGTCACCACGCCGTCCGGACCGGTCGGGGTGACGGCCCGCAGGTCGATCCCGAGGTCCTTGGCGAGCTTGCGCACCGGGGGCTTGGCCAGCGGCCGGTCACCGGTGACGACGACGGCCGACACCGGCGCCGGGGCCACGGCGGGCGCCGGAACGACGGCCGGAGCAGCGGGCGCCGGGGCGGTGGCCGTCGCGACCACGGTGGTGGTGCGCCGGGCCCGGCGCTGGCTGCCGCCGGTGCGCGGGCCGTAGCCGACCAGCACCTCGCGCCGCTCGGGCTCGGCCGGCTCGGCGGCCGGAGCGGCCGCGGGCGCGGCGGCGGGCGCCGGAACCGCCGGAGCGGCGGCGGGGGTGCCCGCCCCGCCGGCCACCGCGACCGAGATGATCACGGTGCCGACGTCGACCGTCGCGCCCTCCGGGAAGAACAGCTGCTCGACGACCCCGTTGAACGGGATCGGCAGCTCCACGGCGGCCTTGGCGGTCTCGACCTCGCAGACGACCTGCCCGTCGGTGACGGTGTCACCGGGCTTGACGTACCAGCTGAGGATCTCGGCCTCGGTGAGGCCCTCGCCCACGTCGGGCATCTTGAACTCGCGGAGCGAGCGAACTTCGGTGGTCATCTTCGCTCCCCGGAATCAGTACGCGAACGCGCGGTCGACGGCGTCGAGCACGCGGTCCAGGTCGGGGAGGAACTGCTCCTCGACCCGGGACGGCGGGTACGGCGCGTGGTAGCCGCCGACCCGCAGGACCGGCGCCTCCAGGTGGTAGAAGCAGCGCTCGGTGAGCCGGGCGGCCAGCTCGGCGCCCATGCCCATGAACACCGGGGCCTCGTGCACCACGATGCCGCGCCCGGTCCGGCGGACCGAGTCCTCCACGGTGGCGAAGTCGATCGGCGACAGCGAGCGGAGGTCGACGACCTCCAGCCGGCGGCCGTCCTCCTCGGCGGCCGCGGCGGCCTCCAGGCAGACCTTGACCATCGGCCCGTACGCGATCAGCGTGGCGTCGGCGCCGGGGCGGACGATCCGGGCGGCGTGCAGGTCCAGGCCCGCCTCGTCGCCGACCTCGCCCTTGTCCCAGTAGCGGCGCTTGGGCTCCAGGAAGATCACCGGGTCGTCCGAGGCGATCGCCTGGCGCAGCATCCAGTGCGCGTCGTGCGCGTTGGACGGGGTGACCACCCGCAGACCGGCGGTGTGCGCGAAGTACGCCTCGTGCGACTCGCTGTGGTGCTCGACCGCGCCGATGCCACCCGCGTAGGGGATGCGGACGGTGACCGGCATCTTGACGTGGCCGAGCGCACGGGCGTGCATCTTGGCCAGCTGGGAGACGATCTGGTCGAAGGCCGGGTAGACGAAGCCGTCGAACTGGATCTCCACGACCGGGCGGTAGCCGCGCAGCGCGAGGCCGATCGCGGTGCCGACGATGCCGGACTCGGCGAGCGGGGTGTCGATCACCCGGCTGTCCCCGAAGTCCTTCTGGAGGCCGTCGGTGATCCGGAAGACGCCGCCGAGCTTCCCGATGTCCTCGCCCATCAGGACGGTCTTCGGGTCGCTCTCCAGCGACTTGCGCAGCGCGTTGTTGAGCGCCTTGGCGATGCTGAGCTGGCCGGCCATCAGAGGTTCTCCCCCGCCTCGAAGGAGGCCGCGTACTCGACGTACTCGGCCCGTTCCTCAGCGACCAGCGCGTGCGGCTCGCTGTACACGTGGTCGAAGATCAGGGTGGGGTCCGGGTCCGGCATGCCGCGCACGCCCTCGCGCACCCGCAGCCCGAGCTTCTCGCTCTCGGCCTCGACGCCGGCGAAGAACGCCTCGTCGGCCAGGCCCTCCTTCTCCAGCAGCGTCTTCAGCCGCAGGATCGGGTCCTTGGCCTTCCAGGCCTCGGTCTCCTCGGTGAGCCGGTAGCGGGTCGGGTCGTCGGAGGTGGTGTGCGCGCCCATCCGGTAGGTGAACGCCTCGATCAGCACCGGGCCGTTGCCGCTGCGCGCGTGCTCCAGCGCCCAGCGGGTCACGGCCAGGCAGGCCAGCACGTCGTTGCCGTCGACCCGGACGCCGGGGAAGCCGAAGCCGGAGGCGCGGCGGTACAGCGGGATCTTGGTCTGGGTGGTGGTGGGCTCGGAGATCGCCCACTGGTTGTTCTGGCAGAAGAAGACCACCGGCGCGTTGTAGACCGAGGCGAAGGTGAAGGCCTCGTTGACGTCGCCCTGGCTGGAGGCGCCGTCGCCGAAGTACGCGATGACCGCGTCGTCGGTGCCGTCCTTGGTGATGCCCATCGCGTACCCGGTGGCGTGCAGGGCCTGCGCGCCGATCACGATGGTGTAGAGGTGGAAGTTCTTCTCGTTCGGGTCCCAGCCGCCGTGGTTCACGCCGCGGAACATGCCGAGCAGGTTCAGCGGGTCGACGTCGCGGCACCAGGCGACGCCGTGCTCGCGGTAGGTCGGGAAGGCGTAGTCGCCGGCGCGCAGCGCGCGGCCGGAGCCGACCTGGGCGGCCTCCTGGCCGAGGAGCGAGGCCCACAGGCCCAGCTCGCCCTGGCGCTGCAGGGAGGTGGCCTCGGCGTCGAACCGGCGCACCAGCACCAGGTCACGGTAGAGGGCACGCAGCTCGTCCGGCTCCACGGTCAGCGGGTAGTCCGGGTGCTCGACCCGCTCGCCTTCCGGGGTGAGCAGCTGCACGAGCTCCGGCTGGGCGTCCGTACCCGTGGCGCGGAGGGTGTCAGGGACGCCGGGGGCCGCCTTCTTGCGGGCCCTCGCCGTGCTTTTGACGGTCACGTTCACTCCTCGGTCTGTCCGGCCGCCCGGGGTCGCCGGTGACCGGTCCGGTCACCGCCTCGCGGGGCGCGCGTGGGTGTGCGCACCTACTGCGGGGCAGGTGGTGATCCTTTTCCGACGGCGTCCCTCACGAGAACGTTACCCAGCGTCCGCCCCCGGCGCGTCTGCGCTAGGACGTCCTAGTTGTTGGGTGCCGACAACTGCGGGTGTGGCGCAGCTCTCAATTCGGTCGCCTTCAGGACACCAGCGCACGTTATCCGGGCGGAGGCTCCCGCGTAAGGGGGTTACCGGCATCGGTTTCCACCGCTCTGGCCGGATCACGACCCCGGTCCGGTGCGGGCGGTAGGTCTTTTGTAGGGTGATATGGGAGGCTTTGCGCGTGACTGATAACGGACAAATCAGGGTATTCCTGCTCGACGACCACGAGGTGGTGCGCCGGGGCGTCCATGAACTCCTCTCGGTCGAGAGCGACATCGAGGTGGTCGGCGAGGCCGGCACCGCCGCCGAGGCGCTCACCCGGATCCCCGCCGTGCACCCCGACGTCGCCGTCCTCGACGTCCGGCTCCCGGACGGCAACGGCGTCGAGGTGTGCCGGGAGATCCGGTCCCGGCTACCGGAGATCAAGTGCCTGATGCTGACCTCGTTCTCGGACGACGAGGCGCTGTTCGACTCGATCATGGCCGGGGCCTCCGGCTACGTCCTGAAGGCGATCCGCGGCACCGACCTGATCACCGCCGTCCGGGACGTCGCCGCCGGCAAGTCGCTGCTCGACCCGGTCGCCACCAGTCGGGTGCTGGCCCGGCTGCGGGACGGCGGCGAGAAGGAGGACGAGCGGCTCGCCCAGCTCACCAAGCAGGAGCGCCGCATCCTCGATCTGATCGGCGAGGGGATGACCAATCGTCAGATCGGCAACGAGCTGCACCTCGCCGAAAAGACGGTGAAGAACTACGTCTCCAGTCTGCTCGCCAAGATGGGGATGGAGCGCCGGACCCAGGCGGCCGCCTTCGTGGCCCGGCACCAGGCGGACCACCAGCACTGATGCGGGCGATGCACAGACCTGACGGGTTGTCAAGGGCCCCCGCCGGGTGGCCATAACCTCTGGCTGTGACTTTCAGCCAGACCCTCGCCTGTGCACCAGCCCGCCCCGATCTCACCGCCCCACCGATAGGAACCCTCAGCCCGCCCGTCCCCCACGCCGCGCTCGCCGAGGTCCTGCGCCGCTACCGGGTGGGCCGCCTGCTCACCGCCGAACCCGTCGCCGAAGGCCTGCTGAACCGCGGGTACCGGGTCACCACCGAAGCCGGCGACCACTTCCTGAAGTGCTACGTCGACGCCGCCACCGCCGGCCGCGAGGCGGTCGCCGGCCACCACCGCGCGATGCGCGCGCTCGCCGCCCTGGGACTCCCGGTCGCTCCCCCGCTGGCCCTGGCCGACCGGAACTGCACGATCGCCGCGTTCGGCGGCCGCCTGTTCGCCCTCTTCCCCTGGGTGGACGGCGGACACCGGCACGGCGGCGAACTCCGCCTGCCGCAGTGCGACGAACTCGGCGCGCTGCTCGGCCGGTTGCACGGCGCCCTGGACGAGGTCTGCGCCCCCCTGGCGCAGCCCGCCGGCTACCGCAGCGCCGACCCGCTCGACAGCGCCGCCCTCGCCCGCGACCTGCGCCTGCGGGCCCGCGAGCACCGCCCGCACGGCGAACTGGACGCCCTGGTCGAACGCCGGCTGACCGAACGGCTGGAGCTGCTCGCCGAGCACGCCCACCGGCGGCCCGCCGAGCGCGTCGCCCCGCCCACCGGCTGGACCCACGGCGACTTCCACGGACTCAACCTGCTGCACCGGGAGGAGCGGATCGCGGCCGTCCTGGACTGGGACAAGCTCGGGCCGCAGCCGCGCGCCGAGGAGGCCGTCCGCGCGGCCACCCTGCTGTTCAACGACCGCGCCACCGGCGTGCTGGACCTGGTCCGGGTCCGCCGCTACTCACAGGCCTACCGGGCCACCGGGGCCGCCACCGCCGAACACCTGGCGGCCGCCGCGCACCGGGTCTGGTGGGAGCGGCTGAACGACTTCTGGATGCTGCAGTGGCGCTACCAGCGGGCCGACCACCGGGCCGACCCGCTCTACCCCGCCTCGGCGGGCCAGTTGGCGTGGTGGTGCCAGGAGTACGAGCAGGTCCTGGACGCCTTCGCCAACTGACCCGGCGGATCAGCCGCCGGTCCCGGCCGGCGGCGGGGTGATCGGCGGCAGCGACGGCTTCGGCGTGGCGCCGCCGGTCGGCTGGGCCGGCTGGGTCGTCGCCGGCGGCGGGTTGGTCGCCGGCGGCGCCGTGGTCGGAGCCGTCGTCCCGCTGCCGCCGGTCCCCGTGGTCGGGGCGGTGGTGGGCGGGGCGGTGGCCGTCCCGGTCGCCGAGGCGGTCGGGGTCGGCGGCTTGCTGGCCCCGGTCATCGTCGGCGACGGCGCGCTCGGGCTCGGCGTGTGCTTGCCGGTCTGCTGGTTCGGCGGCTGGCTCTGGTTGCCGCTGTTGTTGCCGTTGTCGGTCGGCTGCTGCGGCTTCTTGCTTCCCTGGTTGTTCGGCGCGGTGGTCGCGGTCGAACCCGAGCTGGGCGTGGTGGCCTCCGGCCCGGTCGACACCACGGCCGAGGACGGAGTGACGTCACCCGGCAGCGTCCCGCCCTTGTTGTCGTCGTCACCGCCGAGCGCCAGCCCGATGCCGACACTGGCCGCGAGGATCACCGCCACCAGACCGGCCACCCAGCCCCACCGCCTGCGCCCGCCGGAGCCGTTGCCGTGCCCGTCGCCGCCGTCCCCGTCGTAGCCGTCGCCGCCGTACGGGCCGCCGGCCGCCGGGTAGCCGGTGGCCGGCGTGTGCGGACCGCCCGGCACCTGGTACGGCAGCATCGCGGTCGGGTCGCCCGGGGCGCCCGAACCGAGCACCGCCGTCTCGTCCATGCCGACCGCCGGCAGCGCGCCGCTGTGGCCCTGCCCGGCGGCGGCCAGCCCGGCCGCCCCGCCGGTGAGCCAGCCGCCGGTGCCGCCGGTCAGCTCGCGCAGCGCGTGCTCGATGTGCGCGCGGAACTCGTCCGCGTCCTGGAACCGGTCGTCCGGGTTCTTCGCCAGCGAGCGCAGCACCAGCTGGTCCAGCTCGGCCGGCACCCGCGGGTTGGCGTGCGAGGGCGGCACCGGCGGGTCCTGGACGTGCTGGTACACCACCGACAGCGGGGTGTCGCCGGTGAACGGCGGGCGCAGCGTCAGCAGTTCGTAGAGCATGCAGCCGGCCGCGTACAGGTCGGAGCGGTGGTCGACCGGCTTGCCCAGCGCCTGCTCGGGCGAGAGGTACTGCGGGGTGCCCATGACCATGCCGGTCTGGGTCATCGTCGACGCCGTGCCGGTGAGCGCCCGGGCGATGCCGAAGTCCATCACCTTGACCGCGCCGCCGGTCGTGATGATCACGTTGGCGGGCTTGATGTCGCGGTGCACGATGCCGTGCCGGTGGCTGTAGGCGAGCGCCTCCAGCACGCCGCCGATGATGACCAGCGCCTGGTCGACCGGCGGCTCCTCGTCCACCAGCAGCTCGCGGACGGTCCGGCCCTCGACCAGCTCCATCACGATGTACGGCGTCGACTCCTCGCCGACGTACTCCTCGCCGGTGTCGTACACCGCGACGATCGCGTGGTGGTTGAGCGCCGCGACGGCGTGCGCCTCGCGCGTGAAGCGGAGCCGGGCGATCTCGTCCTGCGCCAGCTCGCCGCGGAGCAGCTTCACCGCGACGGTGCGGCCGAGCCGGACGTCCTGGGCGGCCAGCACCTCGGCCATGCCGCCCCGGCCGAGCCGGTGGGTCAGCCGGTAGCGGCCGTCACCGACCGTGCCCAGCGGAGCGGCGGTGCCGCGGCCGGGCGTCTGCGGCCCACCGCCGTACGGCGGGAGCGCGGTCGTGGCGGCGTCGCTACCGGGCTCGGGCATCCGCGGGGACCCGCCGGACGGACCGGTCGCCCAGGCCCCCTCGTCGTCCGGTTGCTGCGTCTGTGCCATCGCTCCTCGCCCCGGGCGTTCGCTCGGATCGCGGTGCCCTGTCGCTCGTATTCCCCGAACGCTACCGCCTCCGGCCCGCCCCCGTGGCACGCCGGATCCGGACGGAAGGCGTCAGAGCAGGCCATTCCGGTCGGCCGGGCCGTCCAGCCGGAGCACCGTCGCGGTCTGCCCACCGACACGCGAGGTCTTCCCAGTGGTTCCGTCCCGTTCAGCCCGGTTGACCACGATCGCGATGATGATCACGGCCAGCACGATCACGCCGACGATGATGCCGATGATCACCAGCGCGGTGGAGCAGCCGCCGCTGTTCGAGGCGGCGGGGGCCGGCTGGAACGGCGGCATCGGCTGCGGCGGCGGGGTGTGCGCCTGCTGCTGCGGGAAGGGCTGCGGGGTGTGCGGCGCCTGGAAGGCCGGCGGCGGGGTCTGGTACGCCTGCGGCTGCGGCCCCCCTTGCTGAAGGAACTGCGGCTGCGGAGTGTGCGGGGCCTGGAAGGCCGGCGGCGGCGTCTGGTACGCCTGCGGCTGCGGCGGCCCGAACGGCTGCGGGGTGTGCGGCGCCTGCGGCACCGGCGGCGCGGCGTGCACCGAGCGCGGCCCGTCGGTGATCACCAGCGGGGTGCTGGCCGCCAGCGGGCTGCCGCCGCCCTTGGCCGCCGCGATCAGCCGCTCGGCCTCGTCGCGCATCGCCGCCGCGCTCGGGAAGCGGTGCGCCGGGTCCTTGCGCAGCGCGGTGGCGACGAACTCGTCCATCGCCGGGTGCAGCGCCGGGTTCAGCGTGGACGGCGCCGGCGGCTCCTCCTGGACGTGCTTGTAGGCGATCGAGAACGCCGAGTCACCGTCGAAGACCAGCTGGCCGGTGATCATCTCGAAGAGCATCACGCCGACCGAGTAGAGGTCCGAGCGGGCGTCCACCGGCTTGCCCAGCGCCTGCTCGGGCGACAGGTACTGCGGGGTGCCGACCACCATGCCGGTCTGGGTCATCGAGGTGACCCCGGACTCCAGCGCGCGGGCGATGCCGAAGTCCATGACCTTGACGTTGCCCTTGCGGTCGAACATGACGTTGCCGGGCTTGATGTCGCGGTGCACCAGGCCCATGTCGTGCGAGGCCTCCAGCGCGTTCAGCACGCCGACGGTGACCCGCAGCGCGTCCTCGGCCGGCATCGCGCCGTGCTGGGCGACCGCCTCGTTGATCGCGTCCCGCAGGCCCTTGCCGTCGACCAGCTGCATGACGATGTACGGGGTGCTGGAGCCGTCCGCGGCGCGGTCCTCGCCGCTGTCGTACACCGTGACGATGTTCGGGTGCTCCAGCCGGGCCACCGCCTGCGCCTCGCGGCGGAACCGCTCCTTGAAGGACTCGTCCCGGCCCAGCTCGGCGTGCATGCTCTTCAGCGCGACCGGCCGCTTGAGCACGTTGTCGTACGCGAGGTGGACCGAGGCCATGCCGCCCTCGCCCAGCACCCGCTGCAGCACGTACCGCCCGTTGCCCAGGGAGTAGCCCTCGGCCGCCGCCGCGTCGCCGTGCTCGCTCATGGTCCCCTGCTCCCCCTCGGCGCGGCCCTTGCCGCCGCGACCGTGACGTTCGGTCTCGTCCGTGCGTGTCGTCCGGGCCCGGCCCGCTGGCCCGCCCGACCCCTGCCGCGGCCCTCGCCCGGCCCGCGACAGGGGCCAAGGGTATCCGCTCGCGGCGACACCGACCGGCCCAGGGCCGACACTGTGTCCAGGTCGCGACCCGGTACCGGCCGGTAGCGCGGGCGGCCGCCGCGGAGCGGCCGCCGGTGCGGGCCTGACGGCCCCGAAGATCCTGAAGGTCCGCGGGCCTACAGGTACGGGCCGGAGCGGATGCCGCGGCCCTCGCCCGGCTCGTCGCCCTCCGCGTCCCCGCCGTGCAGACCGGGCGGCAGCGCCCGCCGCATCTGCTCCAGCTGCGCCCGCGCCGCCATCTGCTGGGCGAACAGCGCGGTCTGGATGCCGTGGAACAGGCCCTCCAGCCACCCGACCAGCTGGGCCTGCGCGATCCGCAGCTCGGCCTCGGTCGGGATCGAGTCCTCGGTGAACGGGAGCGACAACCGCTCCAGCTCGGCGACCAGTTCGGGGGCCAGGCCGAGCTCCAGCTCCTTGATCGAGCTGGCGTGGATGTCCTTCAGCCGGGCCCGGCTGGCCTCGTCGAGGGGAGCCGCCCGGACCTCCTCCAGCAGCTGCTTGATCATGCTGCCGATCCGCATGACCTTGGCGGGCTGCTCGACCATCTCGGTCACCGGCAGTTCCCGCGGGATGTCGCCGTCGTCGTCCGCCGGGCCGACCGGTCCCTGGCCCACCGGCAGCCCGTCCGGTCCGACGATCAGCACCTTCTGGCCGTCCTGCGACTGCCCGCCCATGCCCTGGTAGAGGTCGTGCGACGAGCGCTCGTTCATCGGATTCGTCATGAACCACATTCTCCCTCACTGGGGTTGGTCGGGTGGAGGGCCCCGACCCTTCCGCCCGGCCCCGGAGCATGACGCTACGCCCCGCGGCGGGGGGCCGGCATCCGTACGGATACTCAGTTCGCCGGGGGCTCCGACGGGGTCAGCCGCGGCGCAGCCGCAGGCCGATCAGGCCCAGCCCGCAGCCGATCAGGCCGAGGCCGGCGCCGAGCGGGAGCTGGCGGGTGGAGGCGTCGTCCCAGCGGGTGGGCAGCACGGCCGGGCCGACCGCCACGGCCGCCTGCCGCTCGGGCCGGCCGAGCGCCAGCACCGCGCTGTCGGAGGCCGCCGGATCGGCCGGGGCGGCGTCGTCGGCGGTGCCGGGGGCGGCCTGGTCCTCCTCGGCCGGCTGCTCCGGGGACTGCTCGGCGGCCTGCTCCGGTGCCTGCGCCGCGGTCCGGTCGGGGGCCTGCTCGGGGGCGGACTCGGTGCGTTCGGGTGCCGAGGCCGGGTGGTGCCGGTACCAGCGCGGGTCCCGTTCGAGCCAGGCGGCGCCCGGACGGGGGCGGCCGGTCGACGGCCGCACCGGCGCGGCGGCCGGGACGAGGGCGGCGGGGGTCGCGGTCGCGGGCGCGGCCCCGGGCGCGGTCGCGGTCGCGGACGGCGCCTCCGTCGGCTCGGGCGCTTCCGACGGCTCCGCGGGCTCGGACGTGGCCGAGGGCTCCGCGGGCTCGGACGTGGCCGAGGGCTCCGGCGCGGCCGAGGGCTCGACGGCGGCCGACGGCTCCGGGGCGGCGGAAGAGGGGGCCGCGACGGGCGACGGCCCGGCCTGGGCCGGCGCCGGGGCGGCGGCCGGCGCGCTCGGCACCGCCACCGCCACCGCCACCGGCGCCACCGTCAGCGGTACGGCGAGGCCGAGCACCGCCACCACCAGCAGCCGCCGCACCCGCCGCTCGGCCCGCCGCTCCCGGGACCGGGCACGGTCCCGGGAGCGCCCGGCACGGCGGAAACGGTGGTGCGGCGGCACGGCGGGCAGCGGCCCGAGGAGCGCGGGGGAAGGTGCGGGCACGGTCGAGGTCCTTCCGCGACGGCCGACCGCGCGGGGCGGGGTCGGCGGCGGGACAGCTCCCGACCAGCGTCACACAATCCGGCATTCCGAGCATGTCGGACACCAGCCCGCCGACCGCGCCACCCGGCCCCCGCTCAGGCCCGCAGCACCACCTTGCCGACCTGCGCGCCGGCCTCCACCACCCGGTGCCCCTCGGCCGCCTCGCTCAGCGGCAGCACCCGGTCCACCACCGGCCGCACCACCCCGGACTCGACCAGCGGCCAGACGTGCTCGCGCACCGCCGCCACGATCGCCGCCTTCTCGGCCAGCGGGCGGCCGCGCAGATTGGTGGCGATCACCGCGCCGCGCTTGCGCAGCAGGGTGTTGAGGTTCAGCTCGCCCTTCACCCCGCCCTGCAGCCCGATGATCACCAGCCGGCCGTTGACCGCCAGCGCGTCCACGTTCCGCGGCAGGTACTTGGCGCCCATGATGTCCAGGATCACGTCCGCCCCGGCGCCGCCGGTGGCCTCCCGGAGCACCTCGACGAAGTCCTGCTCCCGGTAGTCGATCAGGATGTCGGCGCCCAGCTCCGCGCACCGGGCGAGCTTCCCGGCGCTGCCCGCCGTCACCGCCACCCGGGCGCCGACCGCCTTGGCCAGCTGGATCGCCATCGTCCCGATGCCGCTGGCGCCGCCGTGCACCAGCAGCGTCTCCCCCGGCCGCAGGTGGGCGGTGAGGAAGACGTTGGACCAGACCGTGCAGACCACCTCGGGCAGCGCGGCGGCCTGTTCGGGCGTCAGCCCCTTCGGCACCGGCAGCAACTGACCGACCGGCACCGCCACCCGCTCCGCGTAGCCGCCGCCGACCAGCAGCGCGCAGACCTCGTCGCCGACCGCCCAGCCGGCCACCCCCGGGCCCAGGGCCGCGATCCGGCCCGCGCACTCCAGCCCGGGGTAGCGCGAGCTGCCGGGCGGCGGGTCGTAGTGGCCCTGCCGCTGGAGCAGATCGGCCCGGTTGACGGCGGTGGCCGCCACCTCGACCAGGACCTCGCCCTCCCCGGGGACCGGGTCCGGCACCTCCGCCCAGACCAGTGCCTCGGGCCCGCCGGGTTCAGGAATCGTCATCGCATGCATGGGCCCGACGCTACTGCGCCCGCCGGCCGCGGCGGTGGCCCTACGGCGCCGGAGTCGCCGACTTGATGACGATCACCCGGTCGGTGAGCTGCAGCGTCTGCGCCTCCGGCTCGTTGTGGTTGATCACCCGGCGGCCGCGGACCACCGCCACCACCAGGTCCTCCAGCTCGCGCGGACCGTGCCCGGCCTCGGCCCGGGTGACCGGGCGCTCGATCACGTCCAGACCGGTGCCGTAGGTCAGCAGGTCCTCCATCACCTCGCCCGCGTGCGGGCTGAGCATCGACATGCCGAGCAGCCGGCCGGCCGAACTGGAGCTGGTGACCACCACGTCGGCACCGCTCTGCCGGAGCAGCGGGGCGTTCTCGTCCTCCCGCACCGCCGCGACGATGGTCGCCGACCGGGTCAGCTGGCGCGCCGTCAGGGTGACCAGGGCGGCGGTGTCGTCCCGCTCCGGCGCGACCACCACCCGGGCGGCGGTGGGCAGCCCGGCGCGCAGCAGGGTGTCGGTGCGGGTGGCGTCGCCGACCACCCCCACCAGCCCGTCCCGGGCGGCCTGGTCGACCACCTTGCGCTGCGGGTCGACCACCACGATCTCCTCCTTGCGCAGCCCCTGCCCGAGCAGGGTGTCGACCGCGCTGCGGCCCTTGGTGCCGTAGCCGATCACGACGGTGTGCTCGCGCACGGTGGACCTCCAGCGGTTCAACCGCCACTGCTGGCGGGTGCGTTCGGTGAGCACCTCCAGGGTGGTGCCGACCAGGATGATCAGGAAGAGCACCCGCAGCGGGGTGATCACCAGGATGTTGGTGAGCCGGGCGCCCGCGCTGTACGGGGTGATGTCGCCGTACCCGGTGGTGGAGAGCGTCACCGTGGCGTAGTACGCCGAGTCCAGCAGGCTCAGCCCGCCGCCGGCGTTGTCGTTGTAGCCGTCCCGGTCCAGCCAGACGATCAGCGTGGTGGCCACCAGCACGGCCAGCGCCAGCAGCAGCCGGAAGCCGACCTGCCGGACGGCCGGGGCGCTGCGCCGGGCGGGCAGCACGATCCCGGCGTCGGCCCAGGGCTCGGTCCCGGGGGTGACCCGGTCGGCCAGCCGCTCGCGGCCGCGGCGGATGCTCACGGTGCCTCCAGCAGTTCGACCGGATCGCCGGCCGCGGCGCCGCCGGGCGGCACCACCGCGAGCGCGTCGGCCCGGGCCAGGCCGCGGAGCATCGCCGGTCCGTCGTACGGGAGTTGGATCACCCCGTGGGTGGTCCGCCGGACCGGGACCAGCCGGGTGTCGGCCGGGTGGCCGGGCAGCGCCTCGACCGCCGCCGCCCGGACCGGGTCGGCGGCCGGGCGCCCGGACAGCGCGTGCAGCAGCGGCAGGGCGAGGGTGACCGTCCCGGCCACCGCGGCCAGCGGGTTGCCGGGCAGGCCCACCAGGTGGCGGCCGCCGGGGAGTTCGGCGAGCAGCATCGGGTGGCCGGGCCGGACCGCGACCCCGTCCACCAGCAGCCGGGCGCCGGCCTCGGCGAGCGCCCGGTGCAGGAAGTCCACCGGGCCGGCCGCCGTCCCGCCGGTGGTGACCACCACGTCGGCGGTGGAGTGCCGCAGGGCGTCCCGGAGCAGGCCGAAGTCGTCCCGGACGGCGCGCGGTTCGCCGGTGTCCGCGCCGGCCGCGCGCAGCCACGGCGGCAGCAGCGGACCGAGCGCGTCCCGGACCAGGCCGGGCCGGGGCAGGCCGGCGCCGAGCAGTTCGTCGCCGAGCACCAGCAGTTCGACCACCGGGCGGCGGTGGACGGCGAGCCCGTCGTGGCCGCAGGCGGCGGCCAGGCCGAGCACCGCCGGGCCGACCGGGGTGCCGGCCGGGAGCAGCGGCTCGCCACGCCGGCACTCCTGGCCGCGCGGCCGGACGTCCTGGCCGGTGGTCAGCGCGCCGGGGGTGCGCTCACGCAGCAGCGGGCCGCGCGGCTCGCCGTGCTCGCGGCGGAGCACGGCGGTGGCGCCGGGCGGCAGTTGGGCGCCGGTGGCGATCTCGACGGCGGCGCCGTCGGCGAGCGGGCCCTCGGCGGGGCGCCCGGCCAGCAGCCGGCCGGTCACCTGCCAGGGGCCGGGCCCGGCGACCGCCCAGCCGTCCATCGCCGAGGTGTCGAAGGCGGGCAGGTCGGTGAGCGCGGTGAGCGGCTCGGCGAGGGTGCGGCCGAGCGCCTCGGCCAGCGGCAGCCGCAGCGGCGCGAACGCGGCCCGGCCGGCCCGGCGGGCGCTCTCCCGGGCCGTGGCCCAGCTCGTCGCGCGGGCCCGGTCGGACGGGCGGCCGCGCACGGGGGGTTCCTCCACCGTCCTCACGGCTGCCCCGGCTCGGCGGGCCGGGCCGCCGCCCAGCGCTCGGCGAGCGCCTCGGCCTGCCGGGCCGCCCCGCTGACCACCTTCCTGATCGGCTACGCCGCCGCCGCGCGCGGCGGCGGCCCGGAG
>NZ_JBFBDO010000033.1:0-73788 GCF_040683335.1 Kitasatospora sp. NPDC093806 | reverse complement strand
GCCGGGGCTCGACCGGGCCGCGCAGGACCGGGCCGCCGTCGCGACGGCGCCGCTCGGCCACCTGATCGCGTACGCCGCGCCGCCCGAGGTGGCCGCCCGGCTGTTCGACGCGGACGGCGGCCCGGGCACCGCTGCCGGGGTGACCGACCACGACGCCGGACCGCTCTGGGAGGTGCTGGCGACCCGGCACTCCTGGCGGCGGCTCGCCCCGCTGCTCGGCCCGGCCCCGGTGCGGAGGCTGGTCGCGCAGACCAGGGTGCTGCTCGGCGAGGACCTCTCGTACGGCGCCGAGCCGGACCCGGAGGGCGTCCCGCCGCGACTGGCGCCGTGGGAGTCGGTGGGCTCGGGCGAGGGCGTGCCCGTCCGGGAGTACCTGCGCGGCGGCGGTGCGCGCAGCGCGCTGCTGACGCTGCCCGCCACCCGGGAGGGCCTGGGGCCGGTGGAGCTGCCCGAGCCGGGCGCGCGACTGCCCGGGCAGCCGGCCACCCGGGCGCTGGCCGAGCTGGCCGGGTGGGCGCGGGCGGTCTGCGTCCGGGGCCCGGCGCCGCGCGCGGCCGCGCAGCTGGCGCCCGGGCGGCTGGTCACCGGCGGGTACCTGCCCTTCGCGCTGGCCTGTCCGGCGCTGGTGCAGGCGGGCGTCGCGGACCGGGCGCACGGGGCGGCGCACGGGCGGCTGGCGCTCTGGCGGGTGCTGGTCGCGATGACCGGGGCGGCGCGGCCGGACCGGGCCGAGGTGGACGCGCTGGTCGCCCGGATGCGCTGCTTCACCTGGGACGACCCGGCGGACCGGCTGCGCCATCTGCACCTCGCGCTGGAGGACCCGGCGACCGGCCTGAGCTGGGCGGTCAGCGGGTCCGAAGAGGTCTGAGCGACGGTGCGGGCCGGCGGGCGGCCGGGGAGGGCGGCCCGGTGGGCGGCCCGATGGGGACGGCCGGGGAAGGACGGCCGGGGAAGGACGACCGGGGAAGGACGACCGGGGCGTGACATGAAGGACCCCCGGTCCGGCGCCTGTTCCGGGGGGTTGGGCGGGGCGCCGGACCGGGGGAGTCAAGGGGGGAGGCCGCAGGGTCAGGCGGCCACCTGCGTCACCGGTGCCGGTGCGGCTTCCGCTGCCGCTGCCGCTGCCGCTGCCGCTGCCGTCACCGGCGCGGCCGCGGGCTCCGCCGCCGTCCCGGCCGGGGTGTGCGGCTCCGGGCCGCCGTGGGCGTCCACCAGCGTCCGCTCGTCGAACGGCACCGCGCCGCTCAGCACCTCCCGCGCCCGCTCGCGGTCGAACTCCCCGGTCCACTGGCCGATCAGCACGGTGGCGACGGCGTTCCCGGCGAAGTTGGTGAGCGCGCGGGCCTCGGACATGAACCGGTCGATGCCGACGATCAGCCCGACCCCGTCCACCAGCGCCGGCTTGTGCGACTGCAGGCCGCCGGCCAGGGTGGCCAGCCCGGCGCCGGTGACCCCGGCCGCGCCCTTGCTGGCGATCACCATGAAGACCAGCAGCGACAGCTGCTCGCCGACCGACATCGGCTTGTCCAGCGCCTCCGAGATGAAGATCGAGGCCATGGTGAGGTAGATCGCGGTCCCGTCCAGGTTGAAGCTGTAGCCGGTCGGGACGGTGATGCCGACCACCGGGCGGCTGACGCCCAGGTGCTCCATCTTGGCGATCAGCCGGGGCAGCGCGCTCTCCGAGGAGGAGGTGGAGAGGATCAGCAGGAACTCGCGGCCGAGGTAGCGCAGCAGGGTGAGGATGTTGACGCCCGCGACCAGCCGCAGCAGCGTGCCCAGGACGACGACCACGAACAGCGCGCAGGTCAGGTAGAAGCCGATCATGATGACGGCGAGGCTCTTCAGCGCGGCCGTCCCGGTGGCGCCGACCACGGCCGCCATCGCCCCGAAGGCGCCGATCGGCGCCACCCACATGATCATCGCCATGACCCGGAACACCAGCCGCTGCACGTGCTCGACGCCGCGCAGCACGGGCGTGCCGGCCGGGCCCATCGCCTGCAGGGCGAAGCCGGCGAGCAGGGCGACCAGCAGGGTCTGCAGCACCTTGCCCTCGGTGAGGGCGGACAGCATGGTGGTCGGGATCATCCCAAGCAGGAAGTCGGTGGTGGACTGCGCGCCGCCGGCGGCGGCCTGCGCGTGGCCGGACTTGGCGAGCGCGGTGGTCAGGTGGAGGCCGCCGCCGGGCTCCAGCAGGTTGCCGACCAGCAGGCCGATCGCGAGGGCGACGGTCGACATGGCGAGGAAGTAGCCGAGGGCGAGGCCGCCGACCTTGCCGACCTTGGCGGCCTTGGTGACCGAGCCGATGCCCAGCACGATGGTGCAGAAGATGACCGGGCTGATCATCATCTTGATGAGGTTGACGAAGCCCGTGCCGATCGGCTTCAGCTCCACCGCGAACTCCGGCGCGGCCAGACCCACCACGACGCCCGCGACCACCGCCGCGATCACGGCGAGGTAGAGGAAGTGGGTGCGGTCCTTCGCTCTGCTCCCCGCCTGCGGTGCTGCTCCGGTGATCGACATCTGCGGCTCCTTCGCCCTGCCGTGCCGGCACTCGCCGCGCGGAGGTGGGGGGCGCGGCGGTGCGGTCCTGCGTGCGGTACTGGCGGCCCCGGGTGGTGGGCCGCTCCGACTATGGCGGTGCGGCGTGACGCGGGTCACGTTTGCGTTCATAGAGTTCACGCGCGGGCCCGAGGATCCGGGCGGGGCCGCGCCGCCGGGGCCGTGGTGCACACTGGCAGGCATGTCCGCGCCCACCCTCCCCCCGTCGCGCCGCCCGGCGTCGCCGTCGTCGCGCCGGGCGCTGCTGCCGCTCCGCCGGTCGGCACCGTCGTCGCGTCGGTCGGAGCCGTCCCCGCGCCGCCCGGTGTCGGGCCGCCGCGTGCCGGCGCGTCGCCCGGCGCCGCCGCGCCGGCTGGTGCGCAGCCTGGCCGGACAGCTCTTCGTCGTCCAGGTGGTCATCGTCGCCGCCGTGGTGGCGGGCGGGGCGCTGCTCGCCTACCTGTTCACCGCCGGTCGCGCCGACGACGCGGCCCGCCGCCAGGTCACCGCCGTCGCCCACGCCGTCGCCGACTCGCCGGCCGTCCGGACCGCCGTCGCCGGGCCCGACCCGACCGCCGTCCTCCAGCCCTACGCCGAACAGGTGCGGGTCGACACCGGGGTCTCCTTCGTCACCGTGATGGACACCGCCGGCGTCCGCTGGACCCACCCCCGGCCCGAGCAGATCGGGCGGACCTTCCTCGGGCACATCGACTGGGCGCTCGCCGGGGAGACCCGCAGTGAGACCTACACCGGCACGCTCGGCCCCTCGGTCCGGGTAGTCACCCCGGTGCTGGACGAGCGGCACCGGGTGATCGCCCTGGTCAGCGCGGGCATCACGGTCGAGTCCATCTCCGCCCAGCTGCGCGGCCCGCTGCTCGCCCTGGTCGGCGTCGCGACGGCCGCGCTCGCGCTCGGCGGAGCCGGCACCTATCTCGCCAACTCCCGGCTGCGGCGCCACACCCACGGCATGGGACCGGCCGAGCTCAGCCACCTCTACGAGTACCACCAGGCCACCCTGCACGCGGTCCGCGAGGGGCTCGTGCTGCTCGACCGCGACCACCGGGTGGTGCTCTGCAACGACGCGGCCCGTGAACTCCTCGGCCTGGCCGGGGAGGTGGACGGCCGGCCGATCGACGAGCTGGGCCTGCCGGCCGCCCTGGTCGCCTCGGTGACGGGCGCGGAGCCGGTGCGGGACGAGGTGCAGCTCACCGCCGAACGCGTCGTGGTGCTCAACACCTCCACCATCGGTACCGGGCTCGGCCGCGTCCTCACCCTCCGCGACCACACCGAACTACAGTCGCTGAGCGGCGAGTTGGACTCGGTGCGCGGATTCACCGACGCGCTCGGCGCACAGGCGCACGAGGCCGCCAACCGGCTGCACGCCGTCGTCTCGCTGATCGAACTCGGCCGCCACCGGGAGGCGGTGGAGTTCGCCACCGCCGAACTCGCCCTCGCCCAGCAGCTCACCGACCGGGTCGTCGCCGCCGTCAGCGAACCGGTGCTCGCCGCCCTGCTGCTCGGCAAGGCCGCCCAAGCCGCCGAGCGCGGCGTGGAGTTGACGCTCACCCCGGACAGTTCGATCGACGACGGGGTGCTGCCGCCCGGCCTGGCCGCCCGCGACCTCATCACCGTCCTCGGCAACCTGATCGACAACGCCGTGGACGCGGCGATCGCCGGCGCCGCCGAGCGCCCCGATCCGCCGGAGGTCACCGTGACCGCCCGGATCGACGGGGACCACCTGCTGCTGCGGGTCGCCGACACCGGCGCCGGCATCGAACCAGGGGCGGTCGACGACGTGTTCCGCCGCGGCTGGAGCACCAAGCAGGACGGCCACGGGCACGGCCTCGGTCTCGCCTTGGTCGGCCAGGCCGCCCGCCGCAACGGCGGCACCGTCGAGGTCGGCCGGGACCGCGGCGCGGTGCTCACCGTCCGCCTGCCGCTCGGGCGTCCGGCCCGCCGGTGCGCGGCGGTGACCCCGTGACGGGCACCCCGCCCGGCGGCGGACCCGGCGCCGCGACGGGCACCCCGGACCGGCCCGACATCACCGTCCTGGTGGTCGAGGACGACCCGGTGGCCGCCGCCGCGCACACCCTCTACGTCGGGCGCGAACCCGGCTTCCGGGCCGTCGGCACCGTGCACGGCTGCGCCGACGCGCTGCGCTTCCTGGACCGCGCCCGGGCGGCCGGCCGCCCCGTCGACCTCATCCTGCTCGACCTCTACCTGCCGGACGGGCACGGCCTCCAGCTCTGCGGCACCCTGCGCGCGGCCGGGCACCCGACCGACGTCATCGCCGTCACCTCCGCCCGCGACCTGGCCATGGTCCGCCAGGCGGTCTCCGCCGGGGTGGTGCAGTACCTGCTGAAACCGTTCGGGGCCGCCGCGCTGCACGACCGGCTGGAGCGCTACGCCCGCTACCGCGACACCCTCGGCCGGGCCGGCGAGGCCACCGGGCAGGACGAGGTCGACCAGGCGCTCGCCCTGCTCCGCACGCCCGAACGGACCGCGCTGCCCAAGGGGTTGAGCGCGCCCACCCTGGACGCCGTGGCCACCGTCCTGCGCGAGGCCGCCACCGGGCTGTCCGCCGCCGCGGCGGGCGCGGCCGCCGGGGTCTCCCGGATCACCGCCCGCCGCTACCTGGAGCACCTCGTCGACACCGGCCTCGCCGTCCGCGAGCCGCAGTACGGCAACGTCGGCCGGCCCGAGCTCTGTTACCGCTGGGCGGCGCCCGGCCGGGGCGGCGCGCGCCGCTGACCGTTGACCACTGACCATTGACCACTGACCGTCGAGCACGGCCGGCCGCGGTCCGGCCGTGACCGCCGGGCGGTCCGCTCGTTGAGGAGAGGGGTCCGCTGCCGCTTGGGCGGAATCCGCCCGCGTGTCACTCGGCCGGGTGGTTCTGGTGGCCCGGGGCGGATCCGGGCAGGTCAGACAAGTAAGGTTAGGCTCACCTAATTACTTGGGAGTCCGCCTTGACGCTCGCCGCTGAGCCCGCCACCGGTCCGACCGTCCCCGCCCCCGCCGCAGCACCCCTCCCCTCGCCGACCGCCGTGCTGAGACGGCAGCGGATGCGCGAGTCCGCCGCCCGCACCTACGCGCGGTCCTTCCCGATCGTCCCGGTGCGCGCCAACGGCATGACCGTCGAGGGCGCCGACGGCCGTCGCTACCTCGACTGCCTCTCCGGCGCCGGCACCCTCGCGCTCGGCCACAACCACCCCGTGGTCCTCGCCGCGATCCGCCGCACCCTGGACAGCGGCGCCCCGCTGCATCTGCTCGACCTCGCCACCGCCGAGAAGGACGACTTCACCACCGCGCTGTTCGACAGCCTGCCGCCCGCCTTCGCCGACGGCGCGCGCGTGCACTTCTGCGGGCCCGCCGGGACCGACGCCGTCGAGGCCGCGCTCAAACTCACCCAGACCGCCACCGGCCGGTCCGGCGCCCTCGCCTTCACCGGCGCCTACCACGGGATGACCGCCGGCGCCCTGGCGCTCACCGGCAACGTCGCCGTCAAGGAACCCCTGCCCGGCGGCGGCGAGGTGGTCCGGCTGCCCTACCCCTACGGCTACCGCTGCCCGTTCGGGGTCGGCGGGGCGGCCGGCGCCGACCTGTCCGCGACCTACGTGGAGCGGCTGCTCGACGACCCGTCCGGCGGCGTCGTCCGGCCCGCCGCGATGATCCTGGAGGTCGTCCAGGGCGAGGGCGGCGTCGTCCCGGCCCCCGACGACTGGCTGCGCGCCATGCGCCGGATCACCGCCGAACGCCGCATCCCGCTGATCGTCGACGAGGTGCAGACCGGCGTCGGCCGCACCGGCGCGATGTGGGCGATCGAGCACAGCGGGATCGTCCCCGACGCGATGGTGCTCTCCAAGGCCATCGGCGGCAGCCTGCCGCTCGCCGTCGTCGTCTACCGGGAGGAGTACGACGGCTGGCGGCCCGGCGCGCACACCGGCACCTTCCGCGGCAACACGCTCGCCATGGCCGCCGGCGCCGCCACCCTGCGGTACGTCGCCGCGCACGGCCTCGCCGAACGGGCGGCCCTGGTCGGCGGACGGCTGGTCGAACGGCTGCGCGCGCTGGCCCGGGAACTCCCGGCGATCGGCGACGTCCGCGGCCGCGGGCTGATGATCGGCGTCGAACTCGTCGACCCCACCGCCGAACCGGACGCCTGCGGGGCCCGGCCGGCCGCGCCCGGCCTGGCGGTGCGGGTGCGCGAGGCCTGCCTGGCGCGCGGGCTGATCGTCGAACTCGGTGGGCGGCACGACGCGGTGCTGCGCCTGCTGCCCCCGCTCACCATCACCGACGAACAGGCGGCCGCGGTGCTGGACCGGCTGGCCGACGCCATCGCGGCGGCGGCGACGGCGGGGTCGGGGTCGGCGACGGCGGGGTCGGGGTCGGGGTCGGCGGCGGGGTCGGTCGAGTCCGCGGAAGGGGTGGGGTCCGAGTGAACGGGGCGGACGCCGGCGGCGGGACCGGTCCCGGAGCGCTGCCCCCCGGGACGCCGCCGCCCGGAGCCCTCGGGACCCCCGGAGCCCTCGGGGCCGCGCCGCTCGACGCGCTGGCCGGCGGCGTCGGCGGGCCGGCCGCGCTCGGACCACTGCTCGCCACCGTCCTCGACGCGCTGGAGACCGGCGCCACCCGGCGCGGCGGACCACTGCCCACCGGCCGCCCCGCCGACCTCGCCGCCCGCGTCACGGCCGTGCTGGACACCGCAAGCGGCCCCGACACGCTCGCCCGCCTCACCGAACTGCTCGCCCACGGCGCGGCCGACCCCGCCGACCCGCACTGCGCCGCCCACCTGCACTGCCCGCCGCTCGCCGTCGCCACCGCCGCCGACCTCGCCGTCAGCGCGCTCAACCCCTCCCAGGACTCCTGGGACCAGGCCCCCGCCGCGACCGCGCTGGAAACCGCGCTGCTCGCCGAACTCGCCGCCCTGGTCGGCTACCACCCGGCCCGCGCCACCGGCGTGTTCACCGCCGGCGGCACCGAATCCAACCTCATGGGCCTCATGCTCGCCCGCGACCAGAAGCTCGACGGCATCGTCGAGTTGGACGGACTCCCCGCCCTCGCCGACGGCCTCCGGCCCCGGATCTTCGCCTCCCGGGCCGCCCACTTCTCCGTCCAGCGGGCCGCCGCGCTGCTCGGCCTCGGCGAACGGGCCGTCGTCCCGGTCGACGTCGACCGCGAACTGCGGATGGACCCGGCCGCGCTCGAACGGGCACTGGCCGAGGCGAGTTGGGCCGGCCGGACGCCGATCGCCGTCGTCGCCACCGCCGGCACCACCGACACCGGCGCCGTCGACCCGCTGCCCGCCGTCGCCGAACTCGCCGCCCGACACGGCGCCTGGCTGCACGTCGACGCCGCGTACGGCGGCGGAGCCCTGCTCTCCGACCGGCTCGCCCCGCTGCTCGACGGCATCGAACGCGCCGACTCCGTCTCGCTCGACTGGCACAAGCTCGGCTGGCTGCCCGCCCCCGCCGGAGTCTTCCTGGTCCGGCACGCCGAAACGTACGTCTCGCTCGGCCGCCGCGCCGAGTACCTCAACCCCGCCGACGACGAACAGGCCGGCTACCCCAGCCTGTTGGGGCTCTCGCTGCGCACCACCCGGCGGCCGGACGCCTTCAAACTCGCCGTCACCCTGCGCACCCTCGGCCGCGCGGGACTCGGCCGGCTCGTCGACGCCTGCCACGACCTCGCGCTGGCCGCCGCCGGGACCGTCCGGGCCGACCCGGAACTGGAACTGCACGCCGAACCCGTGCTCACCACCGTCGTGTTCCGCTACCGGCCGCCGGGCTCCGACGACCCCGCCGTCCTCAGCCCCGCCGCCCTCGACCGGCTCGACCGGGCCAACGCCGAACTGCGCCGGACGCTGCTGCGCACCGGGCGCGCCGTCGTCGGCCGCACCGAACTGCCCGGGGACGGCCCGGGGCGGGTGCGCCTGAAGCTGACCCTGCTCAACCCGCACACCACGCCCGAGGACCTCACCGCCCTGCTCGCCGAGGTCACGGCGGCCGGTCGGGAGGTGTGGCGGGGGTGAGGCCGGGTGAGGCCGCTCGACCTCGCCGGGCAGTCGGACGCCTGTCAGTCGGCGAGCAGGATGTCGCGGGCGCGGGCCCAGGTGACGGGGTCGGCGGCGACCAGCAGGCCCTCGGTGCCGCCGGGGGGCTCGGGCTGGTAGGGGGAGCCGTCGAGCCGGGCGGCGACCCCGCCGGCCTCGGTGACCAGGAGTGAACCGGGGGCGTGGTCCCAGGGGAGGGTGCGCCAGTAGAGGATGAAGTCCGTGGCGCCCTCGGCGATGTCCGGGTACTCGATGCCGGCGGCGTGGCGGCCGCTGGTGATCTCGCCGAAGGCGGTGGTGTTGGCCTCGATCAGGCGGCGGCGGGCGGGGTCGAGGAAGCGGCTCTTCACCGAGCCGCGCCACTTGGCCGGGTCGGCGGCGGCCGGGGTGCGGGTGAGGCGGTGGCCGTCGCGCCAGGCGCCGGAGCCGAGTTCGGCGGTGTAGGTGGTGGCGGTGGCGGGCTGCCGGATCCAGGAGGCGACGGTCCGGCCGTCGCGCACCAGGGACACCATGACGGCGTACTCGGGGCGGCCGGCGACGAAGTTCGCGGTGCCGTCGACCGGGTCGACCAGCCAGGCGGCCGGTTCCGAACGCAGCGCCTGGGCGAGGGCGGGGTCGGCGGCCACCGCCTCCTCGCCGACCACCGGGACGGGCAGCAGTTCGCGCAGTCGGCGCGCGATGATCGTCTCGGCCTCGCGGTCGGCGATGGTGACCACCTCGCCGGGGGCCTTCTCCATCACCTCTCCGGCGGCCAGCGCCCGGAACCGGGGCTCCACCGCCTCGGCCGAGGCCTCGGCGAGGATCTCCGCCACCTTTTCCATCAGCACGTGCCCGCTCCCTTCGCTGGCTTCCACTTTCGCACGTCTGTGCGGGGGAGGCGTGGGGTGGGGCGGGCGGGTGGCCGATGACGGCTGACGACTTTCAGATGACAGATTTCAAAATCTGTCATCTGTCATCTGTCAGTCGTCAGCCCCTATTGTCGTCCAGGTAGTGGAACCCGGGGTGCGGATGCATCAGGAAGTCATGGTGGGAGATGTTCCACGCGTATGACCCAGTCATGTCAAAGAGCACCCGGTCGCCCACCCGCAGGCCGGCGGCCGCCGGGGCGGCGTGCGCGAGGACGTCCTTCGGCGTGCAGAGCTGGCCGGCCACCGTGGCCCGGGCGGCCGTCACGGCGGGGCGCGTCCAGGGGTGCGGCCAGGCGGCGACCGGCAGGGTGGTGAACGGCTGGTCGTGCCCCCGGGTGGCCGGGGTGCGCAGGTGGTGGGTGCCGCCCCGGACGACCGCGAAGTCCTCGCCGTGGCTGCGTTTCACGTCCAGCACCTCGGTGACGTACCAGCCGCAGTACGCGGTGACCGCCCGGCCCGGCTCGATCCGCAGGGTCAGGCCCGGGTGCCGGTCCAGCAGCCGCCCGAGCCCCGCGCCGAACGCCGCCCAGTCGAACCGGGCGCCCGGGTCGGCGTAGTCGACCGCCATGCCGCCGCCCACGTTGACCTCGTCCAGACGGAAGGCGTGCCGTTCGGCCAGTCGGGCGGACCAGCCGACGATCTGCTCGGCGAGCGCCAGCTGCTCGGCCGCCGCCAGCCCGCTCGCCAGGTGCGCGTGCACCCCGCGCAGCCGCAGTCGGCGCAGGACCGGGCCGAGCGGTCCGCACGGATCGGTGAGCAGCCGGGCCGCCGCCGCGGCGCGGTCCGGGTCCAGTCCGAACGGCGTCGGCCGCCCGCCCATCGCCAGCGCCACCGAGTCCAGGGCGCCCGCCCCGACCGGCAGGTTGACCCGCAGCAGCACGTCCACCACCGCGTCCGGTCGGCCGTCCAGTGCGGCGGCCAGCCGGTACAGCTCCTGCTCGCTCTCGACGTGCCAGCGGTGCACCCCGGCGTCGACGGCCGCCGCGATCTCGGCGGGCGTCTTGCCCGGCCCGCCGAAGGCCAGCGGGGCGTCCGGCACGACGGCCTGGACGTGTGCCAACTCCCCACCGCTGGAGACCTCGTAGCCGTCCACGGCGTCGCGCAGCGCCGTCAGCACCGGCGCCTCCGGGTTCGCCTTGGCGGCGTAGTACAGCTCGACGCGTTCCGGCAGAGCGGCCCGGACGGCCCGGGCGTGCGTCCGCAGCGCTGACAAGTCGTAGACGTAGGCGGGCAGTTGCTCGGGGTCGAGGCCGGCGGCCAGACGGCGGACCGGTTCGGTGGCGGTCATCGGATCCCTCCGGTGGGGACGGGCGGGGCCTGGACGGGGTTCGGGACGCGGGCGGCTCCGGCCAGGACCGAGCGGGCCAGCGGCGAGGGCAGCCGGACGTACCCGGCCGCGCGGTCGGCCTTGCGCTCCCAGCGGGTCAGCAGATTGGTCTTGGCGGGCAGCGGAACACCGGCGAGCAGCGCGCGCAGCCGGGGCGGGTGCCCGTGCGCCGCCGCGTACTCCTCCAGGACCCGGCGGACCGCCTCCCAGAGCGCCCCCTCCGCCGCCGGGTGCAGGTCGGCCAGCGCGGCCAGCAGCTCGGCGACGTGGTTGACCAGCAGGCAGTAGACCACCCGGTCCCAGCCGCGTTCGGCGTCGTAGGCCATCGGGCGGGCCACCTCGGGCGGCAGTGCGGCGAGCAGGGCGGCGTGCCGGTCCGGGAGCAGCTTCGTCCCTTCCAGGTCGCGGAAGAGCACCTGGGCTGGCCGGCCGGCGGCGTCGACGCCGAGCAGCACGTTCTGCAGGTGCGGTTCGAGGACCACGCCGTGGTCGAAGTAGGCGGCGAGCACCGGCGGGAGGAGCAGTCGCAGGTAGGCCGTCCACCAGTCGAGCGCCCGGCCGGGGTCGTCGACGGCGTCGCCGAGCAGTCGGGAGACGTGCGCCGAGCTGGTCGGGTACTCGTCGGCGACGGCGGCGGCCAGCAGCGGGGTGATGCCCGGGCGCAGCAGCCCGCCGAACCCCTCGCGCAGGATCAGGCCGAACCCCTCGTACAGCGCCCGGTCGGGCCGGCCGTCGGCGCCGGGCAGGGCGAGGGTGCGGAACGCCGGTTCGCGCAGGACGGCGGCGTCCGGGAAGCGGGCGGCGAGGTCGGCCAGCACCGGGGCGAGCGCCCGGGTGAGGGTGACGGCGCCGGCCAGCTCGTAGGCGGCGTTCTTGCGCAGGCAGTTGGTGATCCGCACGTTCAGGCTGAACTTGAGGAAGGCGCCCGCGCCGTACAGGGTCCGGACGGAGGCGGTGGCGGCGAACGGGGCGCCGCCGGGGCCGAGGTCGAGCACGTCGCCGCGGTCCAGGGCGCCGCGCAACAGCGGGTGGTCGGCGATGAGCCGGTACTGCCAGGGGTGCGCGGGCAGCAGTCGGTAGCCGGCCGGGACGGGCGCGAGGCCGTCGAGCAGGCGGTCGGCCGGGCCGTCCGGCGGGAGTTCCGTCGAGTCGTCGGGGTCGGCGGGCGAGGCGCCGGCGACCAGTTCCCGTCGGACGGCGAGGTGGCGCAGCCGGAACGCGGCCCGGGCCTCCGGGGCGTAGGCGCGCCAGTCGCCGCGGTCGGCGGAGCGGGACTTCGGCGCGGGGTGGAAGCGGTGTCCGAACAGCAGGGCCTGCTCGGATTCCAGGTAGCGGTCCGGTCCGGCCGCCGGGCGGTCCGCCAGAACGGCCTGGACGGTGTGATGGCTGGCGGCCAGCTGGTCGAGGAACTCCTCGTTGCGGGTCCCGGTGCGCAGCTCCAGTTCGTCCTGGACGTGGTGGGCGAGTTCGAGCCATCCCAACGCGCGCCAGCCGTCGGCGTGTTCCTCCTCGACCGGGCCGCCGAACCGGTGGGCGCCGAGCAGCGAGGTCCGGCGCAGCGCGACCCGGAGCAGGGTGCCGCGCCTGGGCAGTCGGACCAGCAGGCGGCCGCCGTCGACGGCGGTCTGGTGCTCGGGCGCTGAGACCTCGCGCAGCAGGCAGTTCAGCAGGGTGTGGGCCACCGCGTGGTCGGCGGTGGGCAGTTCGTGGGTCACGGGCGACTCCGAAGCTGACGGGCGGGGAGGGGGCCGGTGCGGTGGCGTGTCGCCCGTCATCGGGCGGTCCGGTCCGAGGGTGAACGGGTCGGCGGCAGGAGGTAGTTGGGGCCGCTGGTGTAGTGCTTGTTGATGTCGGCGGCGCCCGAGCGCTGCTTGCTGAGCAGGGTTCCGGCGGTGACCATCGCCTTGACCGGCAGGCGTTCGGCGTCGAGCAGGGCGGCGCGCAGCGGCTCGGCGGCCGGTCCGGCCCGGTCGACGGCCTCGGTCAGCCGCTTGCGCAACAGCCCCAGCAGTTCGTCGAGTCCGGCCCGTCCGTGGTCGGCGAGACCGAACGCCAGGGCGCCGGTGCACAGGTGCCCGGTGATGGTGGCGAACAGGTCGACGAGCGGGCGGTCCTCGTCGCCGAAGATCCTGGCGTCGTCGAACTCGTCGTGTGCCGGGGTGAGTTCGCCGAGCATGGCGGCCAGACGGGTGGTGTGGACGCGCGGGCTGTCGTCGTCCTTGTAGAGCAGTCGCAGGCCGCCGCCCTCGTCGAGGGCGAGCGAGGTGTTCTGCTGGTGGGCCTCCAGGGCGACGCCGTGGGCGAAGAGGGTGGTCTGCCAGTCGAGCAGCAGGTCGAGCAGGGCGTCGTAGAGGGCGACCGGGTCGCCGCCGAAGAAGCGGTCGGCGAGGTGGTCGATCACCAGGCGGCCGCCGGAGGGAGGGGTTGCGGGCGAGGGAGCCGGGGCGAGCAGGGCGGCCAGCGGGACGGTCACGGACCGGTCCAGCCCGTCCGGGTGGCGGCGCAGCAGCACGGCGAGCAGCTCGTGGCCGGCGTGCGCCCAGGTCTGTTCGTCGGCGTGCAGGATCCGTCCGGCGAAGCGGGGTTCGCGCGCCAGCACCGCCTCGACCAGCCGCTGACCGGCGGCGCCGTCGAGCAGGGTGCCGGGCTTGATGGTGCGGCGGTTGAGCCGGCCGAGGGTGGCGGTGGCCAGGGGGAGCTTGAGGTGGTGGACGGGGTCCTCGGCGACGGCGACGGTCCGCATCGAGAGGGTGGGGACGACGGTCAGGTACGGGCGTCCGGCGAGGACGGCCCGCCCGGCCAGGCCGACGGCGTGCAGCGCCGCGTCCAGGGGAGCGCCGACGGTCAGCGGATGGACCGGGAGGGTCTCCCAGGCGTGGTCGCCGCCGGGCAGGTCGAGGCCGAGCCGGCTCGGGGCGGGCCACCAGTGGGGCAGCGGCCGGTCGCCGTGCCGGGTGAGCGTGCCGGCCGGGAGGGCGAGCCAGCGCAGCTCGAAGGAAGGGTGGAACTCCGGTGCGTGGTCCCGGAGTTCCGGCTCGGCGAGGCCGGTGCGGCCGCGCGCGGTGGGGTAGACCGGGTGGTCGAGGTAGGCGGCCAGGGTGTCGTGGCCGAGGGCGGCGGCGGGGCCGGTCCAGTGCGCCGGGTCGGCGCCGTAGCGGGCGACGAGCGCGGCGTGGACCTCCGCGCGGACCCGCTCGTGCAACTCCATGGTGGCCAGGGTCTGTCGGCACTCCTCGGCGAACGCCGTCCAGCCGGGGCGGTCCCCGGGCTCGGCGAGCAGGGCGAGCCCGGAGAGTTCCGTGAGGACGGCGTCGAGGCCGGTGACCGGGCGGCCGTCGAGCAGGAGTAAGGGGAGGCGGGCGGCGTAATCGCTCTGGAAGCCCTCGGGGGTGACGGGGAGGGCGAGCGCGTGTTCGGCGGCCACCAGCCAGGGCCCGTCGGCGCGTTGCTCCACCACGCCGCGGCTGCGCAGGCCGAGGACGTCCTCGCGCAGCAGCGCGGAGAGCACCCGGAGGGCGAGCCGTTCGGCGACGGTCGACGGGGCGCTCCCGGTGGCCCTCGCGGGCCCGGCGCCCCCCGTCGCGCTCACGGCGTGATCTCCCAGCGGTTGGCGGCCGTGAACCGGGCGACGGCGGCGTCCGCGGCGTCCTGGTCCGGCCCGACCGCCCACACCACACCCAGGTAGTCCCGGTTGGTGCGGTGGTGCTCGTGCCGTTCGCCGAGCGCGCGCAGCGGCCGGTAGACGAGCCGGACGCCGTCCGTCTGCTCGTCGTACGCCGCGGGGGCCGCGGTGAGGGTGCCGGCCCGGTCGGCGAGGACCGGCTCGTTGCGGGCGCGCCGGGTGGTGGCGGCGCACCGTTCGCCGAGGTCGGCGGGGAGTTCGAGGCCGAGGTGGGCGGCGAGGATGTGCTCGAACAGCGGTATGCCGAGGACCTCGGCGAGCATGAGGTCGCACTGGTCGCCGATGGCCCGGTAGTTGACCTCGACGATCCTCGCCCGGCCGTCCGGCTGGACGACGAACTCGGTGTGGCAGGCGCCGAGTCCGACGCCCAGCGCGTCCAGCTGGGCGAGCACCTGCCCGACCACGGCCGGCGGGTGCGCGGGGACGAACTCCAGCATCTCCTCGATGAAGTGCGGCGGCGGGGAGACCCTGGTCCGGAAGCCGCCGAGGACGTGCCGTCGCCGCCCGTCGCCGAGCGTCTCCAGCGTGCACAACTGCCCCGCCAGGAACTCCTCGACGACCAGCGCCGCCCCGGTCCGCCGGTGCCGGATCTCCTTGCAGCGCCGGACCAGCTCCGCCACGTCCGCGACCAGCGACACGTCCTCGCTGGCGACGCCCTCGCGCGGCTTGACGACCACGGGGAAGGGGAGGTCCGACTCCCGCAGCACGGACGGGTCCTGGTCCGGCGCGAGCTCCACCGAGCGGACCGTGTCGAGGCCGGCGGCGGTCAGGTGGCGGCGGAGCTGGGCCTTGTTCTTGGCCCGCAGGGTGACCCGCCAGTCCTTGGCCGGGAGGCCGAAGTACTCGGCGGCCAGCGCGGTCTGGGTCTGCAGGTGGTCGCTGTTGCTGAAGATCGCGAACGGCTGGGAAGCGGTCCGGTGGTCGACGGCCCCGGGCGCCCGGCGTGCGGAGACCAGCCCGACCACCTCGCGGAAGTCGCGGACCTCGCACTCCACCACCTCGGGCGCGTGGGGCAGTTCGGCGTACGCGCGGCGGTGGGGCTCGGCGTGGTCGGTGAGCACGGTGACGTCGAGCCCGAGCCGGGCGGCGGCCGGCAGGAAGCCCTGGGTGACCGAGTCGGTGGGGTTGAGGGCGAGCAGGTAGAGCCGCATGGGGCGCGGGGTCCTCTCCGTATGGCGGTGGGAGGGGGCGGGAGCGGGGGCGACCGAGGTGAGGGATGGGCCGCCCGCAGCCCGCCCCTCACCTCGGTCGCCCCGGGACGACGGGAACTGCGGAGACTACGGGGACTACTGGGGCGCGTCCACGCCCGCCGCCTTGGCGATGTCGACGAGCATCGCGTCGGCCGCCTGGACGCCGATGCCGGACATCCAGGTCTCGTCCGGCACGTTGAACACCTTGCTGTTCTTGACGGCGTTCAGGCCCTGCCAGACGGGGGTGTTCTGGACCTCGCTCTGCTTGGTCTTGGTCGGGTCGTCCGCGACGGTGACGAAGACCAGGTCGGCGTCGGCCTGGTTGATCTGCTCGGCGCTGACCTCCAGCATCGACTTGTCGACGTCCTGCGAGGCCGGGCGGCCCAGGCCGACGTCCTTCAGCACGACACCGCTGAACGACTGCTTCTGGTAGAGGCGGGTCGGGCCGGCCACGAAGCGGACCACGGACGCGGTCGGCTCGGTGCCGCCGTTCTTGGCCTTGATCGCCTCGCCGAGCTTGGCGGCGCGGGCCTCGTAGTCGGCGAGCGCCTTCTTGGCCTCGGCCTCCTTGCCGAGGGCCTGCGCGTAGAGGGCGAGGTTCTCCTTCCACGGGAAGCCGGTGGTCTCGGCCAGCACGGTCGGGGCGATCGCGTTGAGCTTGTCGTAGACCTTGGCGTGCCGGACCTTCGAGGAGAGGATCAGGTCGGGCTTCAGGGAGGCGATCAGCTCCAGGTTCGGCTCGTTCATCGGGCCGACGTCCTTGGTGTCCTTGATCTTGTCCTTGAGGTAGTTCGGGAACCCGCCCTCGGTCTTCATGTGCGGGGAGACCGCGCCGACCGGGGTGATGCCGAGCAGGGTGACGTCGTCCAGCTCGCCGCTGTCCAGGACCACGACGCGCTTGGGCTGGGCCTTGAGCTCGGCGCTGCCGGCCGCGTGGGTGACGGTGCGCGGGAAGACGGCGGCCGAACCGGCGGCGGCCGAGGCGGCGTCGCCGGCGGGCTTGGCGGCGTCGGCGGCCTTGTCGTCGCCGTTGCCGCCGCAGGCGGCGAGCAGCGTGGTGGAGAGCGCGACGGCGAGGACGGCGACGGGGAGTCTGCGGGCGCGGGTGGAGCGGTTCATGGCCGGGGGTCCTTGTCTTGGCTGCAGGGCGGGGCAGGGAGGGGGTTCAGGGCGGGTGGGTCGACGGACGGACGGACGGACGGGCAGGGCGGGGCACCGGCCCGCCGGGCGGGCGCGGGCGGGCACGCGCGGGCACGCGCGGGCGGACGTGAGGACGTTCGGTCAGGCGGCGGCGCGTCTGCGCCGGGCCTTGGGGACGACCAGCGGCGTCCCGGTCTCCGGATCGGGCACGACCTGGCAGGGCACCTGGAAGACGGCCTCGACCAGTTCGGCGGTCAGCACCTCGCCCGGCGCCCCGGCGGCGGCGAGCCGACCGTCCTTGAGCACCACCAGGTGGTCGGCGTACCGGGCGGCCTGGCCGAGGTCGTGCAGCACCATGACGACCGTCCGTCCGGCCTCGGCGTGCAGGTCGGCGACCAGATCGAGGACGTCGAGCTGGTGGCGCAGGTCCAGGAACGTGGTCGGCTCGTCGAGCAGCAGCAGGTCGGTGTCCTGGGCGAGCGCGAGCGCGATCCAGGCCCGCTGCCGCTGGCCGCCGGAGAGCCGGTCGACCTGCTGGTCGCGCAGCCCGGTCATGCCGGTGCGGGAGAGCGCCTCCTCGACGGCGGCCTGGTCGGCCTTGGACCACGGGGTGAGCATCCGCTGGTGCGGGAAGCGGCCGAGCCGGACCAGCGCCTCGACGGTGACCGCCTCGGGGGTGACGGGCTGCTGCGGCAGCAGGCCCATCCGCTTGGCGAGCGTCCGGGCGGGCATCCGGTGGATGTCGGAGCCGTCCAGGGTGACGGTGCCGGCGGCCGGGTCGAGCAGCCGGACGAGGCCGCGCAGCAGGGTGGACTTGCCGCAGGCGTTGGGGCCGACGATGGCGGTGACCGCGCCGCCGGGCAGTTCGAGGTCGAGCCCGTCGACGACGGTCCGGTTGCCGTAGCGCAGGCCGAGGCCGTGGGCGGCGAGGCGGTTGGTCGCCTTGTCGAGAGTGCCGGGCTCAGTGCCGGCGTCGGCGTCGGTGGCGTTGCCGGCGTCGGCGGTCATCAGCTGCTCCTCTGGGGAAGCCGGCCCTGGCGGAACATCAGCACCAGGAGCCAGGGCGCGCCGAGCGTGGCGGTGACGGCACCGACCGGCAGGCCGTGGACGGGGATCACGTGGAGCACGAGGAGGTCGGAGGCGAGCAGCAGCAGCGAGCCGGTGAGCGCGGTGAGCCCGAGCGTGCCGAGGGTGGGCGGCCCGGCGAGCAGCCGGACCAGGTGCGGCACGGCGAGGGCGACGAACGCGACCGGTCCGGTGAGGGCGGCGGCGAGCGAGGCCAGCGCGATGGTGAGCAGGAGCAGCAGGACGCGGTCGCGCCCGGGGTTGAGGCCGAGGCCGCCGGCCGAGTCGTCGCCGAGGTCCAGAACGGCGACCCGGCGCTGAGCGAGCACCACGACGGCGGCGGTGACCGCGATGGCCGTGCCGCCGATCCACACCTCGGTCCAGTTGCGGCCGTAGAGCGAGCCGGTGGTCCACTGCATCGCGGAGGCGGCCAGCTCGGCCGGGAACCGTACGATCATCAGGTTGACGGCGGCGGCCAGGCCCTGCTGGACCGCCAGCCCGACCAGCACCAGCCGGGTGACGGCCATCCGCGAGCGCCAGGCGAAGCCGCCCAGCAGCAGCGCGGCCAGCAGGCCGCCGGCCAGCGCCGCCAGCGGGATGTACTCCTGCGAGGCGCCGGTGGCGAGCAGCAGCACCGCGCCGAAGGACGCGCCGCCGGTGACGCCGATGGTGTCGGGGGAGGCCAGCGGGTTGCGGAAGAGCCGCTGCAGCATCGAGCCGGCCACCGCCAGTCCGGCCCCGGCGATCAGCGCCGAGACCACCCGCGGGGCCCGGAACTCCCGGACCACCAGGACGTGACCGGAGTCGCCGAGGCCGACCAGGGCGCGCAGCGCCTCCCAGACCGTCATCTCGACCTGTCCGGTGCCGAGCGCGACGCCGGTGAGCAGCACCAGCAGCGCGGCGGCCAGTACCGACCAGGCGGCGGTCCGGGCGGCGCGCCGGCGGGCCGTCGAGGCGCCCGGGACGGCGGCGGCCGGGGCCGCGGTGACGGGGACGGTGGGGGCGGAGGTCATCGGCTCACCTTCCGGGCCAGCACGGCGAGCAGCGGCGCGCCCAGGAAGGCCGTCACGATGCCGACCTCCAGTTCGGACGGCCGGGCGACCAGCCGGCCGAGCACGTCGGCGGCGAGCAGCAGCACCGGACCGGCGATCAGGCAGCCCGGCAGCAGCGCCCGGTGGTCGTTGCCGAGCAGCGGGCGGACCAGGTGCGGGGCGGCCAGGCCGATGAAGGCGATCGGTCCGGCGACGGCGACCGCGCCGCCCGCGAGCAGCACGACGGCCAGCCCGCCGAGCACCCGGATCCGGGCCACCGGCACGCCGAGCGACTGCGCGGCCTCGTCGCCGAGCGCGAGCGCGTTGAGCGAGGGCGCGACGGCGAACGCGGCGAGCAGGCCGAGCGCCAGGGCCGGCAGGACGGGGGTGAGCACGTCCAGGTGCCGTCCGGCGACCGAGCCGGCCAGCCAGAACCGGGCCTCGTCCAGGGTGCGGTGACTGGCCAGCATGAGGGCCGAGGTCCAGGAGGTGAGCACCACGGTCAGCACGGTGCCGCCGAGGGCCAGCCGGACCGGGTCGAGGTCCCCGCCCTGCCGCGACATGGCGTACGCGGTGACGGCGGCGAGGGCGGCTCCGGCGAAGGCGAACCAGAGGTACTCGGCCGGCCGGGTCAGCCCGAAGGTGTAGATCGCGGCGACGACGGCGAAGCTCGCGCCGGCGTTGATGCCGAGGGTGATCGGCGAGGCGAGCGGGTTGCGGGTGACGCCCTGGGCGACCGCGCCCGCGACGCCGAGCGCGGCCCCGACGGCGAGGCCGATGAGCGTCCGGGGGACCCGAAGGCCCGTCACCACGTCCGCGTCGCCGCCGTGCTCGCTCCCGGTCAGGGCGCCGATCACGGTGTCCAGGGGGATGGTGCGGGAACCGAGCGCCAGGCTCAGCGCGACGCACAGGGCGAGGAGGCCGAGCCCGGCGGCGAGCACCAGCGGCAGCCGGGTCGGCGAGGGGCGGGGCGACGCCGGGGCCGCGGGGGCCGGTGGATCGGTGGTCAGCACGGGGGGAGATATTAGGTTAGGCATGCCTAATTGCGTCAAGTTCCGGGTGGATCGGCCCGTACCGGGTGCGTGGGCCGGGTGTGGCGCGAAGTGGCCGGTGAATGCCGCTAAGGTGAGCCTCACCTAACACGATCTCGGGAGTGCCGATGATCTTCTCGGGTCCATCCATGCCCACCGGCCTGTCTGTCGGTCTGCCCACCGGCCTGTCCACTGGTCTGCCCACCGGTTTGTCCGTCGGTTTGTCCGTCGCGGCGCCCGTCGGAGCGCCGACCGGCGTGCTCGCCGATGCGCCCGCCGGAGTGTGCGTCACCACGCACGCCGCGCAGGCCGTGTGCGCTGCGGGTGCCGCGGGTGCTGCGGTTGCCGCGCGTCCGGAGAATCCGCTGGACGCCGACTACCGGCTGCTGCTGGACCTCTGTCCCGCGCTCCGGGTCCGGCTGCTCGCGGAGCACGAGCCCGCCCCGGCGCGCGCCCAGGGCTGGTACTCCGCGGCCGAGCTGGCGGTCGACCGGGCCGCGCTGGCCGAGGCCCTGGCCGGCGAGGCGGCCCGGATCGCCCCCGTCGCCGCCGGACACGGCACCGCCCCGCGCCCGCACGTCGCAGCCTCCCGACTGCTGCACCACTACCTCTGGTCGGTCTGCCTGCTGATCGCCGGACCCTGGCGGCTGGCCCGGCGCGTCCCCTCGATCGAGGGCGCGGACCTCTGGCTGCACGCACCCACCGGTAACCTCGCGCTCCGCCCGCGCGCCCACATCACCCTCCCGGGCGAGGACGAACTCCGCGCCGAACTGCGGGCCGCCGTCGTCACCCACGTCGAACCGCTGCTCGCCGCCTTCACCGGCCCCACCCGGCGCGGCACCCGGGCCCTGTGGGGCATGGTCGCCGACGACCTGGCCTCGGCGATCTGGCACCTCGGCAAGCGCCTCGACGCGCACCCGGCCGCGAGCGGGACCGGTTCACCCGAGGACCTGTCTCCAGCGGAGGACGCCGCCGTCGCCGCCGCGACGGCCCTCCTTCCCGGCCGCACCGAACCCCTCCCCGGCGCCGCCGACTTCCGCCTCCTGCACGCCGCGGACGGCCGCGCCCACCACACCCGCACCCGTCTCGGTTGCTGCCTCTACTACGCGATCGAGCCCGGCAACGCCTGCGTCACCTGCCCCCGCACCTGCGACGAGGAGCGCCTGCGCCGGCTCTGAGTCGTCCCCGGTCGGTGCGGACCGGCCTTGCCTGCGCCGGCCGGCTCCTCGCCCGCACCGTTTCACCGGGCCGACGGTAGGCTCGGCGCCCATGATCGACTCCACCACCCACGTCCGCGTCGCCCGGCCCTCCCGGGACCTCGCCGCCGCCGAACGCTTCTACGTCGACGGGCTCGGCCTCACCGTCCTGTGGCGCAGCACCGAACGCGTCCCCGGCGAGCACGACCTCCTCATGGTCGGCCCGTCCGGCGGCGGCTGGCACTTCGAGCTCACCCACGACCCCGAGCGCCCGATCGAACCGACGCCCACCGTCGACGACCTCTTCGTCGTGTACCTCGGCGCCCCCGTCGACGACGCGCAGCTGCGCCGTCTGGAGGGCGCCGGCGGCACCCGCGTCCCCGCTCACAACCCGTACTGGGACGAGTACGGCGTCACCGTCGCCGACCCGGACGGCTACCGCCTCGTCCTCTGCACCCGTACCTGGACGTCCTGACGACGCCGCCGCGCCTCCTCGCCTCCGGGCCCCGCCCCCGGGTCACGTCTCGTCGACCGACCGTCAGAGTCCGCTGTCCGCCAGGCGTTTGAGATCGTCGCGGACCGACTCGCGCTCCTCCTCGGTGAGTTCGGCGGCGACCGCGTCGGCGCGTGCGGTGAAGGACGCCGCGCTGGCGCCGTCCGCCAGGCGGTGCGCCAGGTCGGCCCGCAGTGCCAGGACGCGGAACAGCAGCACCGGGGCGGGCGGCCCCTCCGACGCGTCCGGGGTGCGCTCCAGCGCGCGGTCCAGGACCCGGACGGCCGCGGCCGGATCCTCCTTCGAGTCCGCGAACAGCGCCGCGTGGTGCAGGGCCTTCGCGAACGGCTCCTCGGGGGCGGGCCGGTGCCGCTGGTCGGCCCGGATCGGCTGGCCGATCCGCAGGCAGTTGCCACCCGGGTCGGTCACCAGGAACTGCCGTACGCCGTGGGAGGTGTCGCCGACCGGCCCGATCCGGGGCAGGCCCCGGCTCGGCACCCGCCCGTAGGCGGCCCGCAGGCCCTCCTGGAACGCGGCGTGCAGCGCGTCCACGTCGTCGGTGCGGACCAGGCAGGTGCTGTGGGAGGCGGTCGGGTCGTACTGCTTCATGCCGAAGAAGTGCAGCTGGATGCCGCCGCGTTGGACGACGGCGTAGGGGTTGGGGCTCTTCTGATGGAGGGTCACCTCGAAGCCGAGCGCGGTGTAGAACTCGAGCACCGGCGGGAGGGCCTGACAGGGCAGGATCGGAACCGTCGATTCGACCATGGTCGGTGACTTTACCCCTGGTTGACCGTGAATCGGCCACTTCCGCTCAGATGTCGACTTCCGGAATCCGCCGCCCGTAGGCGAGGAGCAGCAGTTCCTGGGCCGGTCGGTCGACCGTTCGGCTACCGCTTCCGTACGACCAGCCGAGGTCGGTGGCGCGCAGTCGTACGTCGTCCAGCCGGGCCCCGAAGAACCGCAGGCTGCGCGGGGCGACGGCGTCCAGCAGCGGGCGCAGCCGGTCGGCGGGCACCCGGCGGTCGAGGCCGAGGGCGACGGTGATGTCCAGGCCGTGCACGACGTCGTGGCCGAGCGCGGCCGCGAGGCCGCCGACCGGCGGCGTCCACGGGTGATGGGCGTTGTCCCGCAGGGTGGCGGCGAGTTGGGGGCTGGCGAGCCGGTCGGCGTCGTGCCGGGCGAGGTGGTCGGTCATCCGGTGGAGGCTGCCGCGGGCGCGGAGCAGCTCCACGGTGATCCGCGGCAGCCGGTGGCGGAACCCCATGCCCATGTGTGCGGCCACCTCGCGGACCCGCCAACCGGCGCACAGTGAGGGGGAGTTCCACTGCTCGAAGGTCAAGGAGTCGAGGAGGTCGGCGAGTTCGGTGCGTTCGGCGGCGATCGCCGCGCGGAGCTCGGTGGCCGTGGCGGTCTTGCTGCTGCGACTCTGCATGATCACCAGCCTGCGCGAGGAGGTGCCCAGAAGTCCAAGACCTGGTTGTGCTGGTACCTAGAATTCCTGGTTATGGAGCTTCGGCAGTTGCAGTACCTGGTGGCGGTGGTGGAGGAGGGCGGATTCACCCGGGCGGCCGAACGGCTGCACCTCGCCCAGCCCGGGGTGAGCGCCCAGATCCGGCAGCTGGAGCGCGAGTTGGGGCAGCAGCTGCTCGACCGTTCGGGGCGGTCGGTCACGCCGACGGAGGTGGGGGCGGCCGTCCTGCCGTACGCGCGGGCGGCCCTCGCCGCCGTCGAGGGCGTCCGGCAGACCGCCGAGGGGTACGCCGGACTGCTCCGCGGACAGGTGGCGGTCGGCATGGTGGCGGGCGCGGCGGGGACCGGTCCCGGGAGCGGTTCCGCGGCCGGGGAGTTCGACCTCGCCGGGGTGCTCGCCGACTTCCACGCCGAGCACCCCGGGGTGGACATCTCGCTCACCGAGTCGACCTCCGAACGGATGATCGCCGCACTGCGGCGCGGCGAACTGGACCTCGCCGTCGTCGGCCTGGCCGGTACGGACCCGCCGGCCGGGGTCGAGATCCACCTGGTGGTCGACGTCCCGCTGGTCGCCGCCCTGGCGCCCGCCGACCCGCTCGCCGCCGACCCCGGCCCGCTCCCGGTGGCCGCGCTCGCCGACCGCCCGCTGATCGGCCTCCCGCCCGGCACCGGCCTGCGCGGCGCCCTCGAACGGGCCTGCGCCGAGGCCGGCGTCCGCCCCCGCGTCGCGTTCGAGGCCTCCGCCCCGCCGCTGCTCGCCCGCCTCGCCGCGCGCGGCCTCGGGGTGGCCGTCCTGCCGGAACTCACCCCGGACGCCGCCACCGTCCTCGGCGTGCGCACCCGCCGCCTGGTCGCCCCCGAACCGCGCGGCCGGGTCGCCCTCGCCTGGCCCACCATGGGCCCGGCCCGCCCGGCCGCCCGCGCCCTGCTGGCCCGCCTGCGGACGGCTTTCGGGTTGCGCTGACGGCAGTTGCTGACGGCGGGGCCGTCTCGGTCTGCTGCCCGGCAGGCGGCCCTCAGGGGCCGGCGACGCCGTCCACGCCCGTGAGCTGTTTGACCATCACGTGCTCCCGGGTCATGCCGCCGGCCAACGGTTCGCCGGGCTTGCCGGGCTCGCCGGGCTCGTCGGCGTCGGCGAACCCGTTGCGCCGGTACAGCGCGACGGCCGCCGCGTTGCCCGGCAGCACGGCGAGTCGCAGCGCCCCGCTGCCCGACCGCCGCGCCCACGCCTCGACGGCCGCGATCAGCCGGTCGCCGACCCCGCGCCCCCGGGCCTCCGGACCGACCCAGACCGACCGCAGTTCGCTGACCGTTCCGCCGGCCGGGCCGCCTGCCGCGCCGCCTTCCGCGCCGTCGGCGGGTCGGCCGTCCGGTACGGGGACCCCACTCGCCAGGCCGACCGGACGCCCGTCCGGCAGGACGGCCACCACATGCAGGGCGTCCGACTGCGCGAACCGGGCCCGCCACAGCGCCTCGCCGCCCGACTGCCAGTCCGCCAAGCCCCGCTTGAACGCGTACGGCGCCTCGGCGAGCGCGGCCAGCCGGGCGTCCCGCCACAGCGGCCAGTCGGCCGGGTCAGCGGGGGTGAGGACGCGGAGACTGATCATGACGGCAGTCTGGCCCAGCGGGGCGTCGCCGTCCACGGCGCCCGGGCGCGGGCACCGGCCTGACGGCGTGGATCGGGCGTGGGGCACGAGTGCCGCCCGGCGGCCCGGACGGCGATGGCGGGCGGTGGCATTCGGACATGGCGAACCAGGACGGCTCCGAGACCGACCAAGGCAACGGCGGCCGGGGCAACCGGCTGCGGAGGGTCGGCGAGGAACCGGCCGTCCGCCAGCCGCGCACCGCACGGACGCCCGAGCCGGCCACCCGGGCTCGCGCCGTACCCGCCGCTTCCGGTGCCGACGCCGGTGTGCTCGGGGGAACCGTCCCCCCGCCTCCCGAGGCGGTGGAGCTCTGCGCCCGGGCGCCCGACGCCGGACGCGGCTTCGACGGACTCGCTGGACCGGCTGCATGCCGACCGGTTCCCCGCGAACGTCGTCGCGGCGGCCGGCGGCCGGCGGGCGGCGGAGGGCGGGCTCGCGGGTGTCCTCGGCTTCGGCGAACCCTGCGTCGGCGACCCGGGCCTGCCCCGTCCCCTCAGGCCAGGTCGCGCAGCGTGGTCCGGACCCGTTCGGCGAGCGCCGGCGGCAGGCCCCCGTACTTCGCGCCCGACGCGGTCCGCTGCCCGTCGGCACCCGTCGCGTACGCGAGGAAGGACCGGAGCGCGGGCAGGCCGTCCGGCTTGTTGCCCCGGTCGCACACCACCGCGGACCCGAGCTGGACGATTGGGTAGGCGCCTGCGGCCGGTGGTGCCGAGACCACGTCCAGGGTGAGGTCGGCTCCCGTGCCCGTGATCCGGGCGCCCTCCAGGGTCTTGGAAGCGGACTCGGGTCCTGGCGCCACCGGGGCGCCGTCCGGGCCGGCCGTCAGCCGGGCGACGGACAGGCCCGGCGTGGCGGACGTGGCCGGGAGGAATGAGACCGACCCGTTCGCCGAGTTCACGGCCGAGGGGAGGTCCTTGACCGACACGGCCTGGCCCGCGCCGGTGGACGGCCAGGTCCGGTCCGGCTGGTGCGGCCACACCGAGCTGCCGGCGGCGGCGAGGTACTGGGTGAGGGCGAGCGTGGTGGCCGAGTCCCCGGACGGCACGAACAGCGAGACGGGCGCGGCGGGCAACACCGCGCGGGGGTTGAGCGCGGCGATCCGCGGGTCGTTCCAGACGGTGATCCGGCCGTGCAGGAGGCCGGCCACCGTCGCCGCGTCCAGGACCAGCGAGTCCAGGCCCGCGACCTTGTAGACGATGGTGACGGGCAGCGCGCTCAGCGGCAGTTGGACGGCCTTGCCGCCCGCGCAGCGGCCGGCCGACGCGGCGACCTGCTCGGGCGTGAGTCCGGTGTCGGTCACGGCGAAGTCGATCTCGCCGGCCAGGAACTTCTGGAACCCGGCGCCGACGCTGACGGCCTCGTAGCCGACGCTCGCGCCCGGGCAGGACTTGGCGTAGTCGGTGGCCCAGGCGTTCATGACGGCGGCCTGCGAGGTGCCCCCGGCGGAGCGCAGCCCGACGGCGGGGGAGGCGCAGCCGAAGGCGGCCCCGGCTGGGGTGGCCGCGGGCGTGGCTGCCGGGCCGGTGGCCGGAGCGCCGGTCGGGCCGGCGGTGGTGGCAGCGGGACCGGCGGTGGAGGCCGTGGCGGCGGGCGGGACGGCCACGCCCGTGCCGTCGGCCCCGTGCCGGTCGCCCTTGCCGAACCCGTCGAGCGCCAGCACCACGCCGACCGCCGTCGCGGTGGCGAGCGCCACCGCTCCCAGGACCAGGCCGGTCCGACGACGGGGGCGCGGCTGTCCGGCGGCGGCTTCGGCTCCGGTGCCGGGCGGCGGGGTGGGCGGTTGCAGCGGGGGACGGGTGGGCGCGGGCGGGGGGAACGTGGTCGCCGTCGCCTGTTCGGCGACACCGGTGTGCGCCCGGGGAACCGCCCCGCGAACCGCCTCCGGGGCCGCCGTCGGGACCACGGCAGGGCCCTGGGCTCCGGCCGCGACGTCCACCACCGTTCCCGGCGGCACCGCCGACCCGGCAGTCCCGGCAGCCCCGGCGACCCCGGCCACCCCACCCGGCCCGGTGCCCGCGAACCCGGCCAGCAACTGCTCCACGGAGGGCCGCTGTCCGGGCTCCTTGGCCAGGCAGGCCGTGACGAGCGGCAGCAGTTCGGCGGGCAGCCCGGTCAGGTCGGGCGCCTCGTACACCACCCGGAAGCCGATCAGGTGCACGCCGCCGCTGCCGCTGTCGGCGCCGCCGTCGAACGGGCCGTGTCCGGTGGCTGCGTGGACGAGCACCGAGCCGAGCGCGAAGACGTCGGTGGCCGGGCCGACGGCGCCGCGCGTGAACTGCTCCGGCGCCATGAACGGCGGGGTGCCGACGACCGCGCCCGTGCTGGTGAGCGGGGCCGCGTCGAGGGCGCGGGCGATCCCGAAGTCGATCACCCGCGGGCCGTCGGCGGCGAGCAGGACGTTGCCCGGCTTGAGGTCCCGGTGGACCAGTCCGGCGCGGTGGATGTCGCGCAGCGCCTCGACCAGGCCCGCCGCCAGCAGCCACACCTGCGGGGCCGGGAGGGGACCGTGTCGGCCGATCCGCTCGGCGAGGGACGGACCGGGGATGAACAGGGTGGCCAGCCAGGGCGTCGCGGCCTCGGGGTCGGCGTCGAGGACGGGCGCGGTGAACGCGCCGCTGACCCGGCGGGCGGCGGCGAGCTCCTGCCGGAACCGGTCGCGGAACTCGGCGTCCACCGCCAGCTCCGGGCGGATGACCTTGACCGCGACCTGCCGCCCGGAGACCGACCGGGCCCGGTAGACGACCCCCATCCCGCCCGCGCCGAGCCTGCCCTCCAAGCGGTACCCGCCGATCGAACGCGGATCGTCGTCCAGCAGTGTCACGTGTCCGTGCCCCCTCGTTCCCCCTCGGTCGCGCGCCGCCGGGCGTCTGACGAACCGGCGGCGCGGACGGAATGAGGGTCAGCCTAGGGCCTCCGGCGCGGCGTCGTGGAGCCGCCGCCGGGCCTCCCACTCCTCCCGGAGCATGCCGAACAGCAGCCGGTCGTACCGGACGCCGGCCAGCAGGACGGCGGCCCGGCGCCGTCCCTCCTCCCGGAAGCCGAGCTTGGTGAACGCCCGGGCGGCGCGCTCGTTGCCGCTCCAGGTGTCCAGCTCCAGGCGGTGCAGCGGGAAGGTGCCGAACAGGTGGTCCACCAGCAGCCCGAGCGCCTCCGAGCCGTGGCCGCGGCCCCAGAAGTCCCGCTCCCCGATGAAGATCCCGACCTCGGCGACGCCCTCGTACGGGTCGAGGTCCCGGTAGTCGACCATGCCGATCGGGCGGCCGCCGCCCGTCTCCTCGACCGTCAGCACGCCGCCGTCACGCGGATTGAGCCGCAGGATCCGCTCGAACCGGTCCGCCAGCGCCTCGGCGGTGGTCGGCCCGAACAACGGGTCACCGGCGGCCGCCAGCCGCACCACCTCGGGGTCGTTCCGCCACCGGAGCTGGTGCTCCGCATCCTCGGCGCGCACCGCGCGCAGCCTCACTGCCCTACCTTCGATCATGATCGGATAGTAGGCCCGCCCGACGTCGTGGACATCCGGGTACCGCGCCGTCAGCCGACGAGGTCGTGGCGGATTCGGTCGAGGATCAGGCCGGCGCCGGTGTAGCCGATGCCGAGCATCCAGAGGTTGTCGTCGACCTGGTAGACCCGGCCGTTGCGGACGGCGTCCAGGGTGTTCCAGAGCGAGCCGCCGATGATCTTCGCGCGGTCGGACTTGGCCGCGTCGCCGTAGACCGAGTAGAAGATGACGTCGGCCGCGGCCTGGTCGACCTGCTCGGGGCTGATCTCGATCGAGAAGCCGGGCTTGTCCTGGTTGGCGGGGCGGCCGACGCCGAGGTCCTTGAAGAGCGAGCCGACGAAGGTGTCGTTGAGGTAGAGGCGGGTGGGGGCGCCGGCCAGGAAGCGGGCCATCGCGACCTTGAGGGCGGCCGCGCGCTCCGGGCCGCCGAGCGCGGCGACCAGGTCCCGGAGTTTGGCGCGGTACGCGTCCTCGGCGGCCGCCGCCTCCGTCTGGCGGCCGAGCGCCTCGGCGTGCAGGCGGACGTTGTCCTTCCAGGCGGGGCCGGTGGTCTTGCTCAGGACGGTCGGCGCGATCTTGGACAGCTCGTCGTAGCGCTTGTCGTCGCGGACCTGGTTGCTGAGGATGACGTCCGGGCGCAGCGCGGCGATCGCCTCCAGGTCGGGTGCGCCGATGGTGCCGACGACCTTGGTCCCGGCGAGGCGTTCGGCGGGCAGGTAGCCGGAGAGCGGCGTGCCGGCGGCGACGGTGGTGGCGCCGACGGGGGTGAGGCCGAGGGTGACGGCGGAGTCGAGGGCGTCGGTGTCCAGGACGACGGCCCGGACGGCCTGGGCCGGGACGGTGCTCTCGCCGCGCGCGTGCCGGACGACCCGGGGGGATCCCGTGGACCCGGCCGTCGTGCCCGGTCCGGTTGTCGTGCCCGGTTCGCCCGACGCGGTCGGGCCGCCGGATCCGCAGGCGGTGAGGGCGAGCCCGGAGGCGAGGGCGAACAGGCCGCGACGGGTGAGGGTCCCCGGGTGGGGCATTCCTGGGTGGGGCATCGGGCGACTCCGCTCTGGCAGACGGATGACGACTGACGACTGACAGCTGACGATTGACAGAAAACAGATAACAGCTGACGGATGACAGATATCAATAGCTGTCAGCTGTTATCGGTCAACCGTCAGTCATCATCCGTCAGTCGTCAGTCCTTCCCCTCCTCCTGCTGTTCCAGCCGCTGGCGGATCAGTTCCTCGTACTCGGTGTGCACGCGCCGGTCCATCGCCAGGGTGAACTGGGCATCGGTGACCGTCCGGGCGAGGGGGCGGATCCGGAGGATCTGCTCGGTCAGCCGGGCCGCCTCGCCGGGCGGCAGGGGGGCGTCGGCGGCGAGGGCGCCGAGGAGGTGCCGGCGGGCGAGCGAGGTGAAGATCTCGGCGATCGCGGTCACGTGCTCCTGGGTCCGCCGGCTGGCCTCCAGGACCACGGAGAGCGGCACACCCTCCGCGACGAGCGCCGTCGTGGCGTCCATCAGACGCCGGCTGACGTGCGTGATCCCGTCGTCCGCGACCGTGATGAAGCCCTGGTCGATCGACTCGGCGGTGTTCTCCTCGGTCAGCTGGTCGCCGAAGGCCGCCTTCAGCTCGTCCCAGTCCAGGTGGACCGGCGTCTCGTCCGACCAGGGCGCGACGATCGCCGCCTCCAGCCCGATCAGCTCGGCGACGTCCCGGCCGCTCTCCCCGGCGCCGATCAGTTCGGCGATGCCGCCCAGGGTGTGGCCGCGTTCCAGCAGTTCGGCGATCATCCGCAGCCGGGACAGGTGGGCCTCGCCGTACCAGGCGATCCGCCCCTCCCGGCGCGGGGGCTGGAGGAGCTTGCGCTCGCGGTAGAAACGCAGCGTGCGGGTGGTGATCCCGGCCGCTTGAGCCAGTTCCTCCACCCGGAACTCGCGTTGTCCGTCCTCGACCGCAGCTCTGACCTTGTCCACGGCGCTCAGCATAGGACCGGTGCTTGGCGAATCGAGCCGGTCGGCCTTCTTCCATCGACTGTCAACAAGGGCTACCCTGCCAACCGTGCCAGTGATTGCTGGCACGGTTGGCGTGATCCGCGCCGCGCCGAGCAGTGACGGCGCCCGCACCCCACGGCCCCCACCCTCAGGAGGACGCCGCATGGCATCCAGCAGCAAGCGCCCCCGCCCCCGCGCGTCCGACGAGACCGCCCCGGACGCGACTGCGCCTGACGTGAGCCACCTCGACGCGAACCCCCTCGCGGACCCCCGCGATGCCGCCGCCGTCCCGGACGGGGAGCCGCCCGTCCCCCACGTCCGGGTCGCCGTCATCGGCTCCGGCTTCGGCGGCCTGGGCGCCGCGGTCCGGCTGCGCCGCGCCGGCATCACCGACTTCGTCGTCCTGGAGCGCGCCGACTCGGTCGGCGGCACCTGGCGCGACAACAGCTACCCCGGCTGCGCCTGCGACGTCCCCTCGCACCTCTACTCCTTCTCCTTCGCCCCCAACCCGGACTGGCCGCGCAGCTTCTCCGGCCAGCCGGACATCCGCGCCTACCTGGAGAAGGTCGCCGACGTCTTCGGCATCCGCCCGCACCTGCGGTTCAACACCGAGGTCACCGAGGCCCGTTGGGACGAGGAACGGACCTGCTGGCGGATCGCCACCACGGCCGGCCGGTGGACCGCCGACGCCGTCGTCTCGGCCGCCGGACCGCTCGCCGACCCGCAGATCCCCGACCTGCCCGGCCTGGACACCTTCCCCGGCAAGGTCTTCCACTCCTCCCGCTGGGACCACGACTTCCGGCTCGACGGCAAGCGCGTCGCGATGGTCGGCACCGGAGCCTCCGCGGCCCAGATCATCCCGGCGATCCAGCCGAAGGTCGGCGCCCTGACGGTCTTCCAGCGGACCCCCGCCTGGGTGCTGCCGCGCCGCGACCGGGCGATCACCGAGCTGGAGAAGTGGGTGCACGGCCGGCTCCCGGTCACCGCGAAGGCCCGCCGCGGCGCGCTGTTCGCGTTGCGCGAGCTGCAGGTGGACGCCTTCGTCCGGCGGCCCGGACTGCTCAAGGTGGTCCAGCGGATCGCCGAACGACACCTCGCGGCCGGCGTCGCCGACCCGGCCCTGCGCGCCCGGCTGACCCCCGACTACCGGATCGGCTGCAAGCGCATCCTGCTCAGCAACACCTACTACCCGGCGCTCGCCGCCGCCAACACCGAGGTGGTCCCGGCCGGCCTGCGCGAGGTCCGCGGCTCGACCCTGGTCGCCGCCGACGGCAGCGAGCGCGAGGTGGACGCGATCGTCTTCGGCACCGGCTTCCACGTCACCGACATGCCGCTGGGCGCGCGGGTGTTCGGGGTCGGCGGGGTCCGCCTCGCCGACGAGTGGAAGGAGGGCATGGAGGCGCTGCGCGGCTCCACCGTGCACGGCTTCCCGAACCTGTTCTTCGTCATCGGCCCCAACACCGGCCTCGGCAACAGCTCGATGATCCTGATGATCGAGTCCCAACTCAACTACCTGATAGACGCGTTGACCAGGCTGGACGAGATCGGCGCGACCGCGATGCAGCCCACCGTCCGGGCGCAGCGACAGTGGAACCTCGAACTCCAGCACCGGATGGACCGCACCGTCTGGAGCACCGGCGGCTGCCGGAGCTGGTACCAGGACAAGAGCGGCAAGAACACCGTGCTCTGGCCCGGTTCCACCACCTCGTTCCGCCGAGCCACCCGCCGGGTCGACCTCGCCGAGTACGAACTGATCCTCCGTCAGGACCACTCTCCCGCCGGTCCGTCCGCCACCGCCGAGGCCGAAGGGGTCCTGCTTTGAGCCGCCCGAAGATCCCCGCCGACTGCCTCGCGCCGGTGCCCGCCGAGGAGTTGGACGTCCGCTCGGCCGACGGCACCCGGCTGCACGTCGAGGTGCACGGTCAGCCGGGCGCCCCGACGATCGTGCTCGCGCACGGCTGGACCTGCTCGACGGTGTTCTGGGCGCCGGTGATCCACCGGCTCGCGGACCGGTACCGGGTGGTCGCCTACGACCAGCGCGGCCACGGGCGCAGCGAGGTCCCGCCGAGCCGGGTCCGCTACTCCACCCGCGCGCTGGCCGAGGACCTCTCCGCCGTGCTCGCCCGGGTCGTCCCGGCCGGCGAACGGGCCGTGCTGGCCGGCCACAGCATGGGCGGGATGACGATCATGGCCGCCGCCGCCCGCCCCGAGGTCCTGGAACGCGTGGCGGCGGCCGTCCTGGTCTCCACCGGGCCGGCCGACCTGGTCGCCGAACTGCGCGTGCTGCCGGAGCTGGTGCGCTCCCCGGGGCTGCGGCGCTTCGTGCACCGGCGGATCCTGCGCTCCCGGCTGCCGCTCGGGCCGGTCACGGCGCTCGGCCGGGCCGCCCTCGGCTACGGGATCATGGGGCCGGGCACTCCGGTGGAGCGGACCGAGGCAGCCGTCCGGCTCGTGCACGCCTGCCCGGCCGCCGTCCGGGCCAACTGGGCCCGGGTACTGGAGCGGCTGGACGTGCGCGCCGGGCTGGCCCGGCTCACCGTGCCGACGGCCGTCGTGGTCGGCGCCGAGGACCGGCTCACCCCGCCGGTGCTCGCGCACCGGATGGTCGCGGCGCTGGCCGACCCGCAGGGACTGCTCCTGCTGCCGGGCGTCGGTCACATGGCGCCGATCGAACAGCCGGCCGCCGTCGCCGCCGAGATCGACCGGCTCGCGGCCGCCCACCTGCCGGGGGTCCGGCCGCCGGCCGTTCACGCGGACGCTCCCACCGTCACCGCAACCGTCGACCCCGAGAGGACCGCCGCCGTATGAACGCCACCCCGCCGCTCTCCGCCCAGGTCGTCGTCGTCACCGGAGCCGCGCGCGGCGTCGGTGCCGCGCTCGCCCGCTCGCTCGCCGCGCGCGGTGCCAAGGTCGCCCTGCTCGGGCTGGAACCCGCCGAGCTCAAGGCCGTCGCCGCGCAGTGCGGGCCGGACGCCACCGCCTGGGAGGCCGATGTCACCGACATCGAGGCGCTCACCGCGATCGCCGGCCGGATCAAGGAGCACTACGGGCGGATCGACACCGTCATAGCCAACGCCGGCATCGCCATCGGCGGCCCGCTGCTGGACAGCGACCACCGGGCGTTCAGCCGGGTGATCGAGGTCAACCTGCTCGGCAGCGTCGCCACCGCCCGGGCCTTCCTCCCGGCCCTCACCGAGAGCCACGGCTACCTGTTGCAGATCGCCTCGCTGGCCGCGCTCACCCCGGCGCCGCTGATGAGCGCGTACTGCGCGAGCAAGGCCGGGGTGGAGGGGTTCGCCCACTCGCTCCGCGCCGAGGTCGCCTACCAGGGGGTCAAGGTGGGCGTCGGGTACCTGAGTTGGACCGACACCGACATGGTGCGCGGGGCCGACGAGGACGCCGTCCTGAAGCAGATGCGGGCCCGGCTGCCGTGGCCGGCCAGCAAGACGTATCCGCTCGCGCCGGCCGTGGACCGCTTGGTCGCCGGGATCGCCCGGCGCTCCGCCCACGTCTACGCACAGGCGTGGCTGCGGGGCATGCAGCCGGTTCGCTGGGTCCTGCCCGCGCTGATCGCCGCCGCCGGTTCGCGCGACGTGGCCCGGCTCGCGCCGCAGCTCGCCGCCACCGCCGCCAGCCGCCTGCGCCCGGTCGGCGCCGGCGGAGCCGCCGACACCGCGGCCCGCTCCGGGGAGCGGCTGACGAGCGACGGCTGACGACGACGGCTGACGGCTGACGGAAAACAGCTGACAGAACTCAGCTGACAGATAACGGATGACAGATGACAGCTGACGGATATTGAAATCCGTCAGCTGTCATCTGTCAGTTGTCAATTGTCAGCCGTCGCCCGCCCCCGCGAGCCGCTTGAAGGTGTCGTACGCCGCCTGGACGAAGCTCCCCGCCATGGTCGGGCCCGCGTTGCTCAGGGCGGCGACCGCGGTGGCGGTCTGCGGGCAGAAGCCGACGACCGTGGTGAAGCCCCGGGTGGCCCCGGTGTGGAAGAGCAGATCGCGGCCGTCGGCGGTGCGGCGGTGGTTCCAGATCAGGCAGAGCCGGTCGGTCGAACGCGGCAGCCGCAGCCGCGGGCGCTGCACGTCCCGCAACGCGTCCGCCAACGCGCCCCGGCTCCCGCCCCCGCCGCCCCCGCCCCCGCCGCTCCCGCCCCCGTCCGGTTCGAGATGCGCGCGCAGGTAGCGCAACAGGTCGGCGCCGCTCGCGCGGACCGCCCCGGCGCCCGGCAGGCCGGGGATGAGCCAGGGCGGCACCGGGTGCCCGCGCCGGTGCCCGGTGGCCCGGTGCCCGGCGTCGGGGGAGCAGGTGGTGGCCCGCAGTCCGAGCGGCCGGCAGACCCGGTCGGCGAGCAGTTCCCCGTACCCGGCGCCGTCGCTCTCGGCGAGCAGCCGCCCGAGCAGCCCGACCCCGTAGTTGGAGTACCCGAACCGTTCACCGGGCGGGTGCCGCACGGTGGTCCGGGCGAGCCCGGCGCGCAGCCGCCCCTCGTCGTAGTCCGCGTACGGGTTGCTCCGCCAGGCCGGGACGGCGCTGCGCAGCAGGCCCGGCGGCAGCTGCGGCAGCCCGGAGGTGTGGGTGGCCAGGTGCAGCAGCCGGATCGGTCCGCCGCGCCGGACGGTGGCGCCCCGCCAGCCGGCCGGGAGGTGCCGCTCGACCGGGTCGGTCAGGGCGAGTTCACCGCGCGCGACCAGGTCGGCCAGCAGCAGGGCGGTGAACGTCTTGCTGACGGAGCCGAGTTCGAAGACGGTGTCGGGCGTGCAGGGCTCGCCGTCACGGGCGGTCCGGCCGTGGCAGTGGACGGCGCTCCGGTCGCCGCGCGCCACCGCGAGGACGACGGCGGTGGCGTGCGGCGCGGCGGCCCGGACGAGTCCGGCCAGCTGCGCGGCGCCGGGACCGCCCGGCTCGCCCCGCCCCGGCCCGGCGAGCACGCGCTCGGGGTCGGTGAGCACGCGGTCAGGCCGCGACGGCCGCGCCGCCGAGCGCGCGCGAGAGCGTGACGGTGCCGGCCACCACCGCGACGACGGCGGTGTGCTCGTGGTCGCGGAAGGCCTGTTCGGGGTCGTCGTCGACGGGTTCGGAGTTGTCGCGCGGGATCAGCCCGTCCTCGCGCTGGACGGCGGCGAGCGCCTCCCAGCCCTGCGCGCCGGTGGTCGGTTCGCCGATGCAGGAGTCGACCACCAGCAGTTCGCCGACGAGGTCCCACTGGCCGACCTCCAGCCAGATGTCGACCCAGACCGGCAGCCAGGCGAGCAGGTAGTCGCGGAGCCGTTCGGGCAGGTTCTCCGGTCGGGCGCCCCAGTCGGTGAGGTGGAAGGCGGTGTGGGTGATGTCGTAGCCGGTCATCCAGTCGACCGCCCAGGGCTCGGGCGTGGCGCCGAGCCAGGTCCCGGCGGTGAGCGCGGCCCAGTCGTCGGGCTGGTTGCGCAGGCCCACCACCCGGCGGGCGTTGGCGATGGCGAGCCGGCGGTTGGGCAGCACCTCGGCGGCCTGGACGGCGCGCAACTCGGCGAGCGACTCCAGCAGTTCGTCGAGCCGAGGGTGCCGGTAGCCGGACCGGGCGAAGTGGATGTAGGTCTCCAGCGGGTCGGTCATCAGGAGGTGGCGCAGCTGCCGTTCGTACAGCAGGTTCCCCTCCCGCAGCTGGGTCCAGCCGAAGTCCAGCATCTCCTGGGCGAGCCGGGCGTCGTGCGGGCCGGTGACGCCGTCGCGCAGGACGAGCGAGGCGGCCAGCGCGCATTCGCCGAGCGGCTTGTAGGCGCTGTTGGGGTCGGCGAGGTCGATGGTGATGTTGTCGGAGAGGGTGCCGAAGCCCTGCTGGTGCGAGGCGTGCAGCCAGGCCATGGCGCGTGAGCCGAGTTGCTGGGCGGTGGCCAGGATCCGGTGGTCGGTCATCGTGCCGCTCCTGTTCCCGCCGCGCTCAGCATGGCGTCCGCGATGGCGAGTTCGAGTGCGGTGCGGGCGCTGCCGTCCCCGACGATCCGGATCCGGCTCAGGACGGGGGCCACCTCCAGCGGTACCGGCCGGCCGTCTGCACTGGTCCAGGCGAGCCAGCGGGCGAGGCGGGCGGCGGTCCGGTGGTCGCGCCGCAGCATCGAGCGGACGGTGCCCCGGGCCAGGTCGAGGGTGTGCGCGCGGGCGGCGTCGTGGACGGGGCCGTCGAGGCCGGGGAGGGCGAGCACGGACAGCTGGGCCATCCGCACGGACCAGGCCTGCCAGGCGTACGGTCGCGGTTGCGGGGCGTGGCCGGGCCGGGGCGCGGTGCGGTCGGCCCCGTCAGGGCCGAGGGTTGCGGCGCCCGGCTCGGCCAGCCGGGCGAGCAGGACGCCGACCGCCCAGTCCCGCCAGGCGGCGACGAGCGCGGCCTCGTCCTCGGTGGCCGCGTCGTCGACGGGGGAGGCCCCGCCGTCGGAGGGCCCGGGCGGCGCCTGGAGCGCGGCGGGCGGAAACGCGTGCTGCGCCTCGGCCAGCAGCAGCACGGCCTGCTCGTCGGGACCGGCGGTGCCCAGCAGCCGCGGGGCGAGCAGGTCCGGCCCGAGCACCCGGGCGGCGGCGAGGACCGGGCGCGGCACGGTGCCGGTGCCGGGATCGGCGAGCGCGACCGTACCCTCGACACCCCGGAGGGCGTCGAGGGTACGACCCGCCAGCCGCTCGACCGCTGCGGCGTACTCGTCGCGGAGCGAGAGATCGGCGGTTGGCATGGTTGTGTGATTCTCCTTGACGGGGGTTCACGGTGGTTCGGGGAGGCGGCGCGTCCGCGGCTCGGCGGGCGCGCCGCCCGGTCCCGGGGGGTCGTGCTACCGGTCGGTATCGGTTACCTCTCGGTACCGGTTACCTCGTACCGGTTACCTCTTCTCCTTCGGCTGCTTCGGCGACAGCAGTAGCGCCAGGCCGATCAGCAGGATCGCGGCGGCTTCGGGGCGGTACGTGGGCGCGTCGCTCAGGACGGCCTCGTCCTCCACCATCAGCGTGCCGAGGGCATCGAGTTCGGCCCGGGTCGCGAGCGGAGCCGGGGCCCTTCCGGTGAGGTGCTGAGCAAGCATCGATGTGCCTCCTCATAGGTTCGTCGTCGCCTGGTCGGCGATGCCCCCCTCGTTCGACGATACGGACACGAACGGCCCGGCGCCACCGCAGTACGCTCCGTGACCGTCGTCACGAAGAGACACCGCCTTGCCGCGTAGCGGTACCGCCGGTACCCGCGAGTAGGTACGGTCGGCTGCATGACCACTGCCTTGATCACCGGCGCGACCGCCGGCATCGGAGCCGCGTTCGCGCGCCGGCTCGCCCGGAGCGGCTACCGACTCGTCCTGGTGGCCCGGGACACCGAGCGGCTGGAGCGTTCCGCCGCCGATCTGCGGGGGAGGTTCGACGTCGAGACGGAGGTGCTCACCGCCGACCTCGCCACCGAGGAGGGCATCGCGGCCGTCGAGGCCCGGCTCTCCGACGCCGACCGCCCGGTGGACCTGCTGGTGAACAACGCCGGCTTCGGCAACAAGGGCGCGTTCGCGACCGTGCCGCTGCAGGACGAGCTGGACATGCTGAAGGTGCACATCGAGGCGGTGCTGCGGCTGACCACGGCCGCCCTGCCCGGGATGCGCGAGCGCGGCCGCGGCGCGGTCGTCAACGTCGCCTCGGTGGCGGCGTTCCTGCCGCGCGGCACCTACGGGGCGAGCAAGGCCTGGGTGGTGAGCTTCACCCAGGGCGTGATGCGGGACCTCGGCGGCACCGGCGTGCGGCTGATGGCGCTCTGCCCGGGGTTCACCCGCACCGAGTTCCACGAGCGGGCCGGCATGGGCACCGGCAACATCCCGGCCTGGGGCTGGCTCTCCGCCGAGCGGGTGGTCGACGAGGCCATGCGCGACCTGGCCCGGGGGCGTTCGGTCTCGGTGCCGAGCCGGCGGTACAAGGCGGCGGTGGCGATCGCGCGGGTGCTGCCCTCCGGGCGGCTCGGCGGACTCTCCTCCAAGGCGGCGCGCACGTACCGCACCGACTGACCGGGGCCGGGCGGCCTGGGCGCTCGGGCGGCAGACAGCGGAGGGCCCCTCACTATTAGCTTTGCTAACTATGAGCCTCTCTCGTTATGCTGGCGGCCGCCCGACCGCCCACCCGCCGTCGGCGCGCGCCACCGAGCGCCGCGCCGGCGCGGCCGTCCGAGGGAGGCTGCCCGCCGTGCGCCCCGAAGGCATCCAGTGGACCCCGCCCGCCCGCGCCGAGGGCGACCCGCGCCCGCCGACCGAGTGGCGCCGGATCCTCGCGCTGTTCCGCCCCTACTCCGGCCGCCTCGCCGTCGTCGGCCTGCTGGTCGCCGCCTCCGCCGTGGTCTCGGTCGCCACACCGTTCCTGCTCCGCGCTGTGCTGGACACCGCCATCCCGCAGGGCCGCACCGGGCTGCTGACCGCCCTGGTGCTCGGCATGGTCGCGGCCGCCGTCGTCAACAGCATCTTCAACGTGCTGCAGACGCTGATCTCCACCACCGTCGGCCAGCGCGTCATGCACGACCTGCGCACCGGCGTCTACCGCCACCTCCAGCGGATGTCGCTGGCCTTCTTCACCCGCACCCGCACCGGCGAGGTGCAGTCCCGGATCGCCAACGACATCGGCGGCATGCAGTCCACGGTGACCTCCACCGCCACCTCCCTGGTCTCCAACCTCACCGCCGTGGTCGCCTCGGTGGTCGCCATGGTGGCGCTGGACTGGCGGCTCACCGTGATCTCCCTGCTGCTCCTGCCGCTGTTCGTCTGGATCAGCCGCCGGGTCGGCAACGAACGCAAGAAGATCACCGGGGAGCGGCAGAAGCAGCTCGCCGCGATGAGCTCGGCGGTCCAGGAGTCGCTCTCGGTCAGCGGCATCCTGCTCGGCCGCACCATGGGCCGATCCGATTCGCTCACCAGGGAGTTCGCCGACCAGTCCGACCGGCTGGCCGACCTGGAGGTGCGCGCCTCGATGGCCGGCCGGTGGCGGATGAATACCATCCAGATCGTGATGGCCGCCATGCCCGCGGTGATCTACTGGGCGGCCGGCATGACCGCGGCCGGCGGCGCGCCGATCGTCTCGGTCGGCACCCTGGTCGCCTTCGTCTCGCTCCAGCAGGGCCTCTTCCGCCCGACCGTCAGCCTGCTCTCCACCGGCGTCCAGGTGCAGACCTCGCTCGCGCTGTTCCAGCGGATCTTCGAGTACCTCGACCTGCCGGTGGAGATCGACGAGCCCGAGCACCCCGTCACCCTGGAGACGATCCGCGGCGAGGTCCGCTTCGAGGGCGTCGACTTCCGCTACGACCCGGAGCAGGAACGGCCCACCCTGGCCGGCGTCGACCTGCGCGTCCCGGCCGGCGGCTCGCTCGCGGTGGTCGGCGAGACCGGCTCCGGCAAGACCACGCTCAGCTACCTCGTCCCCCGGCTCTACGACGTCACCGGCGGCCGGGTCAGCATCGACGGGGTCGACGTCCGCGAGCTGTCCTTCGACACGCTCTCGCGCGCGGTGGGCGTGGTCTCCCAGGAGACCTACCTCTTCCACGCCTCGGTCGCCGACAACCTGCGCTTCGCCCGCCCGGACGCCACCGACGCCGAGCTCGTCGCCGCCGCCCGGGCCGCGCGGATCCACGACACGGTCGCCGCCCTGCCGGACGGCTACGACACCCTGGTCGGCGAGCGCGGCTACCGCTTCTCGGGCGGGGAGAAGCAGCGCCTCGCGCTGGCCCGCACCATCCTGCGCAACCCGCCGGTGCTGATCCTGGACGAGGCCACCAGCGCGCTCGACAACAGCACCGAACGCGCCGTCCAGGAGGCCATCGACACCCTCGCGGCCGGTCGCACCACCATCACCATCGCGCACCGGCTCTCCACCGTGCGGGCCGCCGACCAGATCGTCGTCCTGGACCGGGGCGAGGTCGCCGAGTTGGGCACCCACGAGGAACTGCTGGCGGCGGACGGCCGCTACGCCGCCCTGCTGCGCCGCGAGTCCCCGCTGCCGGCGGCGGCCGAGCTCACCGGGTGACCGCAGCCGCCGGCCGTCAGTGGCCGGCGGCGGACGGGGGCGGCGGCGACAGTGTCAGTGGCAGCCGAGCGCGGCGGCTCAGGCCGCCTTGGGGATCTCGTTGTACGTCTCCACGACCTCCTGGCCGGAGAGCCGCTGGATCGCCGCCATCACCTCGTCGGTGACCTGGCGGCGGGCCTTGAGCGAACGGGCCTGGCCGTGCAGCTCGTCGAAGTGCAGCGGCTCGCCGAAACGGACCGTCACCTTCTTCACCCGCGGCACCCGCTTGCCGATCGGCAGGATCTGCTCCGGCCCCTCCAGCGCCACCGGCACCACCGGGACACCGGCGGTCAGCGCCAGCCAGGCCACGCCGGTCTTGCCGCGGTAGAGGCGGCCGTCCAGCGAGCGGGTGCCCTCCGGGTAGATGCCGAACGCCTTGCCGTCCTCCAGGATCTCCAGCGCCGACTCCAGCGAGGCCTGCGCGGACCGGTAGGTGCCGCGCTCGACCGGCACCGCGCCGATCGCCTCGAAGAAGCCCTTGGACAGCGCGCCCTTGGCCCCGGTGCCGGTGAAGTACTCGGCCTTGGCCAGGAAGTGCACCCGGCGCGGCGCGGTGAGCGGGATCACCACGCTGTCGATGAACGAGAGGTGATTGCTGGCCAGGATCACGCCGCCCTTGCGCGGCACGTTGTCCAGACCCTCGATGGTGGGCCGCCAGATCCCCCGGGCGAGCGGTTTCAGCACCAGCCTGGTGGCGAGATCGAGCATGGTCCCTCCCTGGACGAGCACGCCCGAGAGGTGCCCGGGCCTGGGGTACGACGAGCGGCGTTCGGTTCCCCGGCCGGGCCGGGATCAGACCCGCAGACTACGACACCGACCCCGGAGCCCGTCCACTCCCGGCCGCCGTGGCGCTCGCCACGGGCGGGTAGGGTACCGCCGTCGGAAACACACATCACCAGCTCATCAGTCCTCAGGAGGGACCCATGGCCGACCACGACGCCATCCGCGCCGCGTTCGACAAGTACGACGTGAACGGCAACGGCCGGATCACCGCCCTCGAGTACGCCAAGGTCGCGCGCGAGCTCGGCGACCTGACCACCTCGATCGCCGTGGCCGAGGCCATCATCAAGAAGATGGACACCAACCACGACGGCGAGCTGACCTTCGACGAGTTCCTGGCCGCGCGCCAGGGCTGAGGCCGCCCTGGGCGGGGCTCCGGATCCTCCGGGGCCCCGCCGTCGCGTTTCCACGGCCTCCCGGTCTCCCCGCCGCCCTGGGCGGCGCTGTCGCGTCGTACGCCCCCGGGGCCGCGCGGGTCGCTCAGCCGGCCGCCGGTCGCTCAGCCGGTGGTCGGGAACACCCGGCGGACCACCCGCTCCGCCGCCCCGCCGTCGTCCCACGGACAGAACCGCTCCCGGAACGCCGCCCGCGCCGCCGGCTCCGGGTCCCCGGCCAGCAGCGCCTTCGCCAGCCCCTCCGGCTCCGTCGTCAGCGCGCCCGGCGGCTGCTCGAACAGGTCGAAGTAGACGCCCCGGTCCCGCTTGTACTCCTCCCAGTCCGGCGCGAAGACCACGATCGGCCGGTCCAGCACGGCGTAGTCGAACATCATCGACGAGTAGTCCGTGACCAGCACGTCCGCCGCCAGGTAGAGGTCCTCCACGGTCGGGTGCGCCGACACGTCCAGGATCTCCGCCGCGCCCTCCTCCGCCGCCAGGTCGCCCGGGCCGCCGGTGTGGAAGTAGTGGGTGCGGACCAGCAGCGTGAACCCGGGGCCCAGCCGCCGCGCCAGCTCCCGCACGTCCAGCAGCGGCACGTACCCGCCGCGGGCCTCCCGGTGGGTGGGCGCGTACAGCACGGCGGTGCGCCCGGGCGCCAGCCCGAGCCGCTCGCGCATCGCCGCCACCTCGGCCGGCGTGGTGTTCGCCAGCCGGTCGTTGCGCGGGTAGCCGGTGTCCAGCATCTCGTACCGGCCGGGGAAGGCCCGGGCGAAGTGCTCGCTGGTGTGCGGGTTGGAGGAGACCAGGAAGTCCCAGCGGTCGACGGCCTCCTGGAGCCGGTCGAAGTCCATCCCGTCGGCGGCCACCGGGTGGTCCCGCAGGTCCATGCCCATGGCCTTCAGCGGCGTGCCGTGCTGGGTCTGGACGTGCACCGTGCCCGGCCGCTTCGCCATCGTGCGCGGGAAGTTGACGTTGTTCACGAAGTAGGTGGCCGTTGCCATGGTCTTCAGGTACGCGGGGGTGTTGACGATGACGTACGGCACCCCGGCCGGCAACGTCGCCGCCTGGGTGCGGTTCTCCACCACCCAGACCCCGCGGATCCCGGGTGCCAGCTCCTTCGCCTTCTCGTAGATCGCGGCCGGGCTGCACGCGTAACCGCGGTGCCAGTACGCGGCGTAGACCGCCAGGTTCCGGTCCAGCGGCATCCGGCGGAAGGCGTTGTACGCGGTGAACCGGGCGCCGCTGCGGACCCCCTTCTTCAGGGCCGGTGCCACGGCCCGCGCCCCGCGCTTGAGTTCACGGGGCAGCCGCCCGGTGCGGCGCAGTTCCGCGTACGCGCGCCGGGCGCCCCGGGCCGCGAGCCGGTACTGCACTCCGCGCACGCCCCCGGGGAAGCGGTAGCCGGCCGGGCGGTGGCGGGTGAAGTGCTCGGCGATCCGGCGGAAGAACTCCGGCCGCAGCCCGACCGGGACCAGCCCGGGGGTGTCGTAGACGGTGAGCGCCTGCTGGACGGTCCGCTCGAAGACCAGGGTGCGCAGCGCCTCGGGCACGGGCCGGGCGCTGCGGTCGGCCTGGTCGGTCCGGTCGGCCTGGTCGGTCCGGCCCGTCCGGTCCGTCCGGTCCAGGAAGGCGAAGATCGCGTCGTACTGGGCGAAGGCGTCGGCGTGCTTCGCGGAGGCGGTGCTGGTGATCGCCCCGGCCCGGCCGCGCCGGTAGAAGTAGCAGGGGCGGTCGAGGTAGCGCAGCCGCTCGGCGGCGAGCAGCGCGGGATAGGTGACGGAGATGTCCTCGTAGTAGCCGCGGCCGAAGGAGACGCCGAGCCCGAGCAGGAACTCGCGGCGGAACACCTTGTTCCACACCGACATCACGGTCTTGAACAGCGCCGGGTGCTCGGCCAGGGTGCAGCCGGCCACCAGTGGGGAGCCGGTCAGGACGTGCCGCCAGGGGTTGGGCTCGGTCCCGCCGTCGGGGTAGACGTGGGTGAAGTCGGTCAGCAGCACGTCGGCGGGGGTCTCGCCGCGGTCCGCGCGCCCGGTCTCGTCGGCGAGTTCGTCGAGGAGGGCGGTGACGGTGCCCTCGGGCACCCAGTCGTCGCTGTCGACGAACCAGACGTAGCTGCCGCGCAGCTCGGGCAGGGCGGCGGTGCGGGCGCCGCCGAGGCCCTGGTTCTCGGCGAGGTGGAGGACGCGCAGGCGGGGGTCGCGGGCCGCGTACTCGTCCAGGATCGCGCCGCAACGGTCGGGGGAGCGGTCGTCGACCGCGATCACCTCGAAGCGGGACTCGGAGGAGGGGGTCTCCGCCAGGAGGGAGTCGAGGCAGCGCGGCAGGAAGCGCTCCACCCCGTGGACCGGGAGCACGATGCTGAGGAGGACTGGCACGCTGGCCGAGTCTACCGAGCTGGGCGGGGGCGACCGGCGGACGGGTGCGGTCGTGGAGGGTGCGGTGGTGACGGCGGCGGTGGGGCCGGGCCGCGGCTGCTCCGGAACCGCCGGTGCCGGACCCCGCGAGGGGTGGCACCGGCAGCCGGGTGGCGGCCCGGCCGACCCTCTACGGCCGGCCGCCGGTCCGGGCAACCGCCCGAGCCGGGCCGCCGCAGCGTCGAGGCGGCCTGGCAGTTGGCTCGGGGGAGCCGGAGCTTCATGATCTTCATCAGTCGAACACGACGGGCGATGCTGATCGCGCTCGCGCGGTCAGTAGAGATATTGCTTAGAGCTATCGCCCAAGTCAATCCCTCGTCCGTGTTCACTTCTTAAACAGATAGTCGCACCACCCGGCGGGCACGGGGAGTGAGATTCCGGTGACTCCGCGCGCCGGGCGCGCGGCTGCGGAACGGGCGCCGGGCCAATGCCCCGAAGGCCCTGCTGACGCGCGGCTGGTCGTGCACCATCATTGATGCCTAGTCGTGATCGGCCGGGTGGCCCCTGGTGCGGCGTCAGTTGACGTCGCACGGTACGGTGGCAGAACACCAGGACGGTTGCGCGAAGGCCGTCTGTCACGGATAGTCTTCGCCTCACGGCCCTGGCGCCTCGTAGGGGTGGGAAAACTGATGGAACACATGCAAGTGCGGACTCGGCCCCGCGTGCCGGCGATCCAGTGCGGCGTCGGCGCGACCGGCCGTCGGATCGACCGTCACCTGGCTGTGCTCGGCGCACCCGCACTCCCGGCGGTGGACACCGCCGAGGCGCTCGGGTTGATAAGGGAACTGACGCCGCGCGGCGTCGGCGCCCCGACCGCGCCCACGCGCCGCCACACGGGGGTCAGGCTGCTGGCGCCACTGCGCCGGCTGCGGCGGGGTCTCTTCGGCGGGCGCGGCTGAGAGGCCGATCCGGCCTCCGGGGGCACCACGCCTCCCCGCACCCACCACCGGCCCGACGGATCACCAAGACCGTCGGGTCTTCGGCATGCCCGGAACCGGGACGCCCCCGGATGCTCCCCGGGCCGCCTTCCGCCGCGCGGCCGCGACCCGTCACTGGTCTGAACCTCTCAGCCTACGTCGACCTGCCACCCCGGCACCGGGAGTCGGCGAGGCTGGCCGGTCCACCCCCGGACCTGGGACAGGATGGCGCCATGGCGGACCACACCCACTCCACTTCCACGCCCCTGTCCACGTCGTCCACGTCCTTCCGGACCGCGACCTTCGAGATCACCACCGGCAACCGCGAGGTCGCACTCGACATCACCGACCGCTGCGCCCGGTTCCTCGACGAGCACGCCGTCGGACGGGACGGCCTGCTCAACGTCTTCGTGCCGCACGCGACGGCCGGGATCGCCGTCCTGGAGACCGGTTCCGGCAGCGACGAGGACTTCCTCGCCACCCTGCGCGAACTGCTGCCGGCCGACGACCGCTGGCGGCACCGGCACGGCAGCCCCGGGCACGGGCGCGACCACGTCGTCCCCGCCCTGGTCGCCCCGCACGCCACCCTGCCGGTGATCGGCGGCCGGCTCGCCCTGGGCGTCTGGCAGTCGGTGGTCCTGGTCGACACCAACGGCGACAACCCACGGCGGACGCTCCGACTGTCCTTCCTCGGCTGACGGCCGGCCGTCGCCGTCGCGGCGGGCGCCTGGTGACGGGTGCCCGCGACGGGTGCCGTCCGGGCCGTCGCCGTCGCGGCGGGCGCCTCAGACCGGGCGGTCCCCGACGGCACCGGCCGCAGTGGCACCGGCCACGGCGGCACGGGCCACGGCGGTGAGGTAGCGCTCGATCGCCAGGTACTGGCAGAGCAGCGCGACCGGGCGGCCGAGCCGCGCGTACCAGGCGGCGAGCCGGGAGAAGGCGCTCACCTCGAACCACACCTCGCCCGCCGCGTCCATCGAGACCAGGAAGGCCTCCTCACCGCACTCCGGGTGCCCCGGCAGGGTGCCGTAGGCGAAACCGATCCGGTCGGGCTCGTCCACCGTCCACACCACGCGGCACGGGATCACCAGCCGGGGCCACCGGGTGCCGGGCAGGCCGAGGCGCAGCAGGACGGTCGCCCCCGGTTCGGCGGGCGCGTGCGGGTACACGGCGAAGCCGGTGCCCAGCTGGCTGCCCCAGCCCAGCACGTACCGCCCGGCGCGCTCCAGCACCTCCGGGCCGTGCCCGAGGTGGACCCGTCGGCGCAGGTGCGCGTAGCCGTCCGGCAGCCGGGCGTCCCGGGTGGCGCCCACCTCGGGGTAGCTGGGCGCGGCGGCCCGCGCGGCCAGCAGCCGCCGGTGGAGGGCGGACGGGCCGGACGGAGCCGGCGGACCGGACGGTGCCGACGGGCCCGCCGGAACGGACGTGCCTATCGGAGCCGGCGGGACGGGTTCGGCGGCGGGGGAGTCGAGCATGCGGCCCACCGTACCGACCGTCGTCGGAGCGGCCGGTTCCGGGACCGCCTTGCACTGAGCCCGGTCGCGGAGTAGAGAGGACGGCATGAGCGAAACGGCCACGAACGACAGGGACGTCCAGGTCTGCGACCTCGCCCCGGACGACGCGCCGGCCGGTCTGCTGCCCGACCCGGCCCTGACCGGCCCGCGCGCGGACTGCGTGCTGTGCGGCGAACCGACCGAGCTGCCCGCCGACCACCCCGGCAGCACGCTCTGCCCCGTCTGCACCTGGCAGCAGGCACAGCGGATCGCCTGCTCCGGCTGACTCTTCCTCCTCCGGGCGTACCCCCGTCACGGTTCCTCAGGCGTCCTCCCGCCCCGCCAAGGCCAGCGTGGAGCCGTGCCGGCCCTTGCGGACCAGCAGCTGGGCCGGGATCCGGCTCCGCAGATCGGCGACGTGGCTGACGATGCCGACCGCGCGGTCCCGCTCGCGCAGGCCGTCGAGGACGTCCATCACCTCCTCCAGGGTGTGCTCGTCCAGGCTGCCGAAGCCCTCGTCGATAAACAGGGTGTCCAGCGGCATGCCCCCGGCCTCGTCGGTGACCACGTCGGCGAGGCCGAGCGCCAGGGCGAGCGAGGCGAAGAAGCTCTCCCCGCCGGAGAGCGTCGCGGTGTCGCGCTCGGTGCCCGTCCAGGCGTCCACCACCCGCAGCGCCAGGCCCGAGCGCTTGTTGCCGGTGCCCCGGTCGTCGCTGTGGACGAGGGTGTAGCGGCCGCCGGACATCCGGACCAGGCGGTCGCTCGCCGCCGCCGCGACCTGCTCCAGCCGCGCTGCCAGGACGTACGACTCCAGGCGCATCCGCAGCCGGTTGTCGGTGGAGGTGCCAGCCGCGAGCGCGGCCAGCCGGCTGATCCGGCCGTAGCGAGCCAGCTCCGGGGCGAGCGAGCGGGCCAGCTCCGTCAGCTGCCGCCCGATCGCGGCCAGTGCCGCGCACCGCTCGCGCGCCGCGTCGCGGTGGGCGTGCGCCGCCCGCAGGCGGTCGGTCGCGGCGCCGAGCCGGGCCCGGGTGCCCGGCAGGTCGGCCGGCGGGAGGGCCGCCGCCGCGGCCAGCTCCGGTTCGGCCAGCCGCCGCTCGGCCGCGGTCAGCTCCGCCCGGTGCCGGTCCAGCCGCTGCTCCAGCCGCTCGCGCTCGGCCGGGGGCAGCAGGACGGCGGTCGCGGCCTCGGCGCTCGGGAACCCGGCCGCCACCGCGGCGGCGGCCAGTTCGTCGTCGGCCCGTTCGAGCCGGTCCGCCGCCTCGGCGCAGGCCCGGGCCGCGCCCGCCAGCGCGGCCACGGCCGAGGCGAGCCGCTCCAGGGCCGTCGCCCGCGCGGCCACCGACGGCGCGTCGCCCCGGGCCGCCGCCACCTTGGCGCCCAGCTCCTCCTGCTCGGCGTGCAGCGCGCGCGCCTGGGCGGCCAGCGCCGCGCTCTGCTCCCGGGCGTCGCCGAGCGCGGCGCGGCGGGCGGCCTGCTCTCCGGTGAGCCGCTCGATCGCCTGGCCGACCGCTTGGAGCCCCTCGGCGACCCGGACCGCCGCGCGGTGCTCCCGCTCCAGCTCGGCGAGCGCACCGGCCAGGGCGTCCGTCGGCTCCTCCCCGGCCGCGCCCGCGGCGGCCGCCCGGCGCACCTGGAGGCCGGCCAGCTCCCGCTCCGCCGTGTCGGCGGCCTGCTCGGCGACGGTCTGGGCCCGCCGGGCGCGCTCCTCGTCCTCCGCCCGGACCGGTTCGCCGCTCGGACGGGCCGGTGCCGGGTGCTCGGCCGAGCCGCAGACCCGGCAGGGCGCGCCGGTGCGCAGCTGCGCGGCGAGCTCGGCGGCCATCCCGGCGAGCCGGCGCTCGCGGAGGTCCTGGCCGTACTGCCGGGCGTCCAGGGCCTCGGCGCGCAGGGTGAGGGTGCGCGGCCGGGCCCGGTCGATCTCCCGGTCCAGCTCGTCCCGGCCGCGGGCGGCGGACAGCCGGACGCTCAGTTCCGCGCGCCGGGTGTCCAGCCGCTCGACCCGGGTGGCGGCGTCCCGGGCGGCGGACTGCTCCTCCTGGAGGGCGGCGAACCGGGCGTCGAAGTCGGCCAGCCAGTCGGCCGCCTCCTCGGCGAGGTCCTCGGCGCGCCGCCGGTCGGCGCTCAGCGCGGCCTGCGCGCCCTCCAGCTCGGCGCACCGCCGCTCGTCCGCCTGGGCGGCCTCCAGCCGGACCACCTCGGCGCGCAGCCGCTGCTCGGCCTCGGCCAGCTCCTTCGCACCGGCCTGCGCCAGCCCCCGGCCGCCCTCGCCCGTCGGGCCGTCGTGGTACCGGCCCTCGCCCGTCGGGCCGGCGGCCTCGGCCAGCGCCGTGCGGTACCGGTGCTCGTCCGCCCGGGCCGCCCGGTACGCCGTCGCGGCGCGCTCGCGCAGGTGCAGCACGGACTCGACGCCGACGGCCGCCTGGGCCGCCGTGAGCCGCCGCCGGTCCGCCGCGCGGGCGGGCTCGTCCTCGGCCAGCCGGGCCGCCTCGGCGACCGCCTGCCGGTGCCGCTGCTGCCGGTCGGCCAGCTGCTCGGCGGCCTCCCGCGCCTGCTGCGCCGCCCGGTGGTGCTCCTCCGCGCCGGTCAGCCCGGCCTCGGCGACGGCGAGCCGCTCGGCCGCGCCGCCGCGCAGCACGGCGGCCCAGCCGAGCACGGCCGTGGTCAGCTCGGCGCGGGGGGACGGCGCTCCCGAGGGCGTGCCCGGCTGTCCGGCCTGCGCCTTGCCCGTAGCCCGGCTGCCCGGCGCGCCCGGCTCGTCCTCGCCGGGCAGCCAGTCCGCGGCGGGTTCGGCGCCGGGGCCGGCCGCCTGCTCGGCCTTGCTGGCCAAGTCCCGCAGCCGGCGGCGCCCGGCCTGGACCGCGGCCTCGTGCACCCGGCGCTGCTCGGCCAGCCAGGCCTCGACGGACTGGAACCGCTCGGTGTCGAACAGCCGGCGCAGCAGCTTGCCGCGCTCCTCCGAGTCCGCCCGCAGGAACCGCGCGAAGTCCCCCTGGGGCAGCAGCACCACCTGGCAGAACTGGTCCCGGCTCATCCCGATCAGCCGGTGGATCTCCTCCCCGGCCTCCTGGTGGGACTTGCTGACCGCCCGCCAGCCGGGAGCACCGTCGCCGGCTCCCGCGCTGTCGCCGCCGTCCGCCGACCACTCCCGGAGCAGCGTCTGGGCGCGCTCGACGGTCATGCCCTTGCCGACCTTCTTCGGCCGCGGCTGCTCGGGCAGCCGGGTGATCTCCAGCCGCCGCCCGCCGAGCGTCAGCTCCAGCCGGACCTCGGTCAGCCGCTGGGGAGCGGCGTGGTCGCTGCGCAGCCGGTTGGCCCGGCGGGTGCCCGGCACCTCGCCGTAGAGGGCGTAGCAGACCGCGTCCAGCACGCTGCTCTTGCCCGCGCCGGTGGCCCCGCGCAGCAGGAACAGACCGCCGGCGGCCAGCGCGTCGAAGTCGACCGTCTCGGTGCCCGCGAACGGGCCGAAGGCGGTCACCGTCAACCGGTGCAGTCTCATCGGGGCAGCTCCGCCTTCCGGTCGGTGGTCTCCCGGACGCGCTCGAAGCCCTCGCGCAGCCAGTCCAGCTCGTCCGGGTCCGGCTCGGCGCCGGGGCGGACGTGCCGCAGGAAGCCCTCGGCGATCTCCAGGTCCGTCCGCCCGCTGACCCGGGCCGCGTAGGAGGGGGAGGCCTCGGCCGTCGTCTCCTCCGGCTCGAAGAGCAACTGCAGCGTGTGCGGGAAGCGGCGGCGCAGCCGCTCCATGGGCTCACCGGGCCGGGTCGGGTCGGTGAGGGTGGCCTGCACCCAGGACTGCTCGTGGGGCGCGAACCGCTCGGCGGTGAGCAGGTCGTCGAGCCGCCCGCGCAGCCGGGTCAGCGGCCGGGGCTGCGGGCAGTCGACCCGCTCGGCGGCGACCGAGCCGTCCGCCGCGAGGTCGACCAGCCACATCGTCTTGCGGTGGTCGGCCTCGGAGAAGGAGTAGGCGAGCGGGGAGCCGCTGTAGCGCAGGTGCGGGGCGAGCGTCTGGCAGCCGTGCAGGTGGCCCAGGGCGGCGTAGTGCACCCCGTCGAACACGGAGGCGGGGACGGCCGCGACCCCGCCCACCGCGATGTCGCGCTCGCTGTCGCTGGGTTCGCCGCCGGTGACGAAGGCGTGCGCCAGCACCACGGCGCGGGTGCCGGCGGGGCGGGTCGCGAGGTCGGCCCGGACCTGCTCCATCGCCGCGCCGAGCACCGCCGCGTGGCCGCCGCGGGCGAGCCCGAACCGCTCCCGGACCAGGGTCGGCTCCAGGTACGGCAGCCCGTAGACGGCGACCGGCCCGTGCTCGTCCGCCAGCAGCACCGGCTCGGAGCACTCGCCCGGATCGGTCCGCAGGTGGACGCCGGCCCGGCCGATGAGGCCCGCGCCGACGCCGAGCCGGCGGGCGGAGTCGTGGTTGCCGCTGATGAACACCGTCGGCACGCCCAGCCCGGCCAGCCGGTGCAGCACGTCGTCGAACAGCGCCACCGCCTCCAGGCCCGGCAGCGCGCGGTCGTACACGTCGCCCGCGACCAGCACGGCGTCCACGCGTTCGGCCCGGACCACCGCCACCAGGTGGTCCAGGAAGACGCGCTGGGCGTCGTGCAGGCTCTCCCGGTGGAACGAGCGCCCCAGGTGCCAGTCGGAGGTATGCAGCAGTCGCATGGTCCCCGACCATAACGGGCGGCACTGACAACGCGGTCCGGAACGGGAGTGGCCAGGGGTCCGTCCCGCCCCGCGACGCTCGCTCTGGGTCGATTGTCAGTGACGGTGTGTATGTTCGCGGTCGTCGGGAGCCGAGGGCTCGTGGGGCCGACCTGGAGTACCACCGAACGGAAGGACACGACCATGTCCGTGCAGATCGACTTCGAGTTCCCCCGCAGCGGGCGGGTGCGCCGGGTGCACCGGTTGTACCGCCCGGGTGGCGAGGGCGCGGTGCCGTGCCCGCAGGCGGCGCGGTTGCGGCTCCCCACCTCGGCGCGGCAGCGGCCCGGCCCCGGTCGGCCGGTGGCCGGGGGCCCGGGCGGGCGGCCCCCGGGTGGCGGGGCGAGCGGCCCCGGTCCCGGGGCCAGGGACCGGCGCCGGGGGCGTCCGCGCGGGGCGCCGCCGCCGCAGCCGGTGGCGCTCGCGCTGGTCGTGCGCGCCGCCGACTTCGCCGACCTCGCCCGGTACGGCCTGTTCGGCGGGCTGTCCTACCGGGCCTACCTGCGGCGGGCGGCGGTCCAGCTGCGGGCGCTGCGCCGGCAGGGCCTGGAGGTGCACCTGCGGGTGCTCGACCCGGTCGACTACGAGGACTACTGCGAGGCGCTCGGCTTCGACCCGGGGGAGGCGGCGGCCCGGGTCGGCTACGCCGCCGACCCCGAGCTGGCCGGGGAGCCGTTCCGCTACGCCGGGCAGCGGCTGGCCGCGCTGCTCCCGGTGCTGGCCGACGACCACCGGGCCCGGGTGCGGCTGTCCATCGCGATGGCCGTGCTGGTGACGGCGGTCGGCGAGGGGCCGCCGGGGGAGCGGCGGCTGGCGGCGGTGCTGCGGTACGCGGTCGGGGTGCAGCCGGCGGTGGCCGCGGGTGCCGGTGAGGGCGTGCACCTGCTGACGCTGCGCTGGTCCGGCCCGGAGGGCGGCGAGGAGCTGACCTCGGCGACGGACGTCCGGGTGGAGCGGGGCCGGCTGGTGATCGGCGGGCGGGACGTCGAGGCGTTCTGCGTGACGCTGGCGGCCGGCCTGGCCGTCGGCGGGCACGGGGCGATGGTGCTGCACGGGGACCCGGCGGCGCCCGGCGGGCAGACGGTGCGCGGCTGGGCGCTGCGGGGCGGGCGGCTGCGGCCGATGACCGTCCGGGAGGTGCTGGACGAGCTGGCCGACGACGTCGGCCGGGGCCTGCCCTTCCCGCCGGCCGCTGTGCCGCTCCCGGGCTTCCCGCTCCCGGAGGCGCCCCCGCCCGAGCCGCCGTCCGGGCGGTCGGCCGATCCCTTCCCGCCGGGGTCGCCGCCCGAGCCGTCGGACGAGCCGCCGTTCGGGCCGATCGGGGACGGGGGTGAGCCCCTGGGCTGACCAGGCCGTTCGGTCTCCGGCGTCCACCAAGCGGCGCTGGGGACTGTTCATCGACCGCCTGTTCGGGGAAGATTTCGGGGAAGATCAACAGTGGGAACGGCCGGTGCCCCACGCCGCCGTCCCCGCCGCTCAGCCCCGAACCGCGTACCGCGTACCGCCCCCGCGCACCGTCGGTCCGGCGAGCCCGACACCGAAAGGGGGGACGCATGAGCCGGATCGAGTACAGCGCGGAGATCGCCGAGCTGCTCGGCCGGGTGCGCCGGCGTCCCACCGCGGGCTGGCCGTGGCGGCCCGGCGAGCGGGTGCCCGCCGGCCTTCCGGTCAAGCAGTCGTGGGGGTGGCTGTTCGCCCCCGACGGCCGGGTGCTGACCCTGGTCAACCCCAAGGACGGCATCGTCTCGCTCCCCGGCGGCTCGCTGGAGCCGGAGGACGCCGGGGACCCGGGCTCGGCACTGGCCCGGGAGGCGGACGAGGAGGCGCAGGCGCTGATCGGCACGCCGTACTACCTCGGCTACCTCTACGACCGGGTCGGTTCGGCGAACGGCGGGCACGAGTGCGCGCGGGTGCGGATGGCCGCCGCGCTGCGGTCGGTCGGCCCCAGCGTGCCCGATCCGGCCTCGGGGCGGCACTACCGGCGGCTGCTGGTCGCGCCGGGCCTCGCGGTCGAGCTGCTCGGCTGGGGCTCGCCCGGCCTGCGCCAGGCCCGGGCGGCGGTGGCGACCGCCGCCCGGCGGCTGGGCGTGCCCGAGTCCGCGAACGAGACGATCGAGGAGCTTCCACTGGCGGGCTGCGAGATCTTCCCCGGTCCTGGGTCCGGGCCCGGCGCCGCCCCCGGCCGCGCCGCCGGTCCCGGCCACGCCTCCGCCCCCGCTCCCGCCCCCGGCTTCGGTGCGCGCCCCGCGGGCCCCGGGCCAGAGCGGGGAACCGGCCGGTGACCGCGCCGCACCGGCGCGGGCTGTTCCACCACGTGGAGCTCTGGACGGACGACCTGGCGGTCTCGGAGGAACAGTGGGCGCCGGTACTGCTCGCCCTGGGGTGCGAGCCGTTCCAGCACTGGCCGAGCGGCCGCAGCTGGCGCCTCGGTGACGCCTACCTGGTGATCGAGCAGTCGCCGGCGCTGCTGCCGGGCGGTCACGAGCGGCTGCGGGCCGGTCTCAACCACCTCGCCGTGCACGGGACCGCCGCGGCGGTGGCCGCCGCGCTCGCCGCCGGCTGGACGGTCCGGGTGGACACCGGCGAGGCGGTTCACCTGATCGACCGTCAGGGCTTCGAGCTGGAGATCGTCCTCGTCGACGACGGGTCGGCCGGAGCGGAGTAGCCCTCAGTCGGGGTGCGGGGGTGGGACGACGCCGGGCCGCCTGATCGGGTGATCCGTCGCACCGGCGCGCGCGGAGCATTTCCGGTTGTGGGCAAGGCGGTTCACCTCAGTGTTGTCAGACAGACCGTCAATTGCCTTGGCATGACCACTTCCCCGGTTATCTACCGCCTGGTATCAATTCTTGTGACGTATGTCATATCAGGAGGTGTCATGCTACGACCTGCCCGTGCCATGTCCGTCGCCGTCACCGCGATGCTCCTCACGCTGACCACCCTCGCGACGGCCGGCTCCGCCCACGCCGCCGGCGTCAACTACGTCGCACTCGGCGACTCGTACGCCTCCGGCCTCGGGGCCGGCAGCTACACCAGCGAGAGCGGCAGCTGCAAGCGCAGCACCAACGCGTACGCGTACCTCTGGAAGAACGCGCACGCGCCGTCCTCCTTCGCGTTCGTCGCCTGTGCGGGCGCCAGAACCGGAGACGTGCTCAACAACCAGCTGTCGGCCCTCAACTCGGGCACCACGCTGGTCAGCATCAGCGTCGGCGGCAACGACGCCGGCTTCGCCAGCACGATGCAGACCTGCGTCCTCGACTCCGAGAGCGCCTGCCTCAACGCCGTCGCCACCGCGAAGAACTACGCCACCAGCACGCTGCCCGGCCAGCTCGACCAGGTCTACGCGGCCATCCACGCCAAGGCGCCCAACGCCCGGGTGGTCGTGCTCGGCTACCCGCACCTCTACAAGGTCGGCGGCAGCTGCATCTTCGGCATCGGCGACACCAAGCGGGCCGCCATCAACGGCGCCGCCGACGTGCTCGACGACGTCGTCGCCAAGCGCGCCGCCAACGCGGGCTTCGCCTTCGGTGACGTCCGCTCGATCTTCAAGGAGCACGAGATCTGCGGCTCCAGCACCACCTGGCTGCACAGCACCACCCTGCCGGTCGAGGAGAGCTACCACCCCAAGGCCGCCGGCCAGTCGGGCGGCTACCTGCCGGTGTTCACCGCCCAGGCCTGATCCGCCCCTGAACCGGTACCGGCACCGGTGCCGGTTCGGACGGATCGGACGGTTCCGAGCGCCCACCGACCCCTCCCCGGGGCCGGTGGGCGCTCGCGTCACCGCACCGGCGGGAAGGGGATGTCGGCCAGCGCGGGCAGCAGCTCGCGCTCCTCGTGGTCGAGGTGCGCCTCCAGCTCGGCCGACAGCCGGGCCAGCTCGGCCCGGAACCGCTCAGGCTCGGCCGAACCGAGCTCGGCCAGCAGCGCCACCAGCCCGTCCTTCAGTCGTGCCACCGTCCGGTGCTCCTCGGCCAGCCGGTCCAGCGTGTCCCGCAGGTGCGGGTGACTGTGGGCCAGGGCGGGGAACACCCCCTGGTCCTCGCCGGTGTGATGAATGGTCAGGCCCTGGCAGAACGCCAGGCAGTGCTGGCGGATCTGCAGTCCGAGGGGCGGTGGCGCCTCGGCGCCGGTCCCGTGGTCGGCGAAGTGCGCCTCGGTCTCCGCCCGGACGTGCCGCAGCTGGCCGCGCAGCCAGTCGTGCACCTCCAGCAGCTTGTCCGCGAGGCTGGCCACCTCGCGGGGCGTGGTGTCCCCGGGCTGCTCCAGGACCACCACCGGCAGCAGCCGCTCGGTGTGTCGTTGGTAGTCCCCGTAGCCGGGCGCCGCCCGGACGACGGCCGCGAACAGCCGGTCCCGGCGCGACCCCTCGGCGGGGACCGCGACCGCGTCGAACACCTCCGTACCCAGCTCCACCCCGACCACCGGGCGGGCGAGCAGGTTGCGGTACCACTGCGGGTCCTCGGCCGCCCCCGCCGCCGAGGCGACGATCAGCAGCAGCCCCTCGGCCCGCACGTACCCGAGCGGCACCGTGTGCTCCCGCCCGGACCGCGCGCCGACCGTGGTCAGCAGGAGCAGGTCCCCGCCCTCGAAGGGCCCGCCGACCTTCCCGCCATTGGCACGGAACTCATCGATGACCGACTGATTGAACGACGAAGAAGACAAAGAAGACATGGGCATACGCCTGTGGGTATCTCCGAACATGGGAATGAAGCGGCCGCAGCTGCGGTGATCGTCAGGAAAGGGGAGCGGAGTAAGTACTCATCGCGCATCGTCCCTCTGCGTCAAGGTGCTCGCTCGGTCGCCGGCCGGCCCATTTCTCTTGGCCGGCGCCACGCTGCACGCGCTCATCAGAACACACCCCACCCGTCGTCTGTCAACGACGGGTCAGCGGGCCGCCGGTCCGGAGACGGCGCGTGCCGCCACTCCCGGGGGAGCGGCGGCACGCGGCCTGGTGGAGTGGTGTCAGCGCAGGTAGGAGGCCAGTCCGGCGGGCTTGAGGCCGGCGGCCTCGGCGGCGGCCAGGGCGCGCGGGAGGTCGGTGGCGAGGGTGTCGGTCCAGTGCAGCAGGACGACGTCGCCGGGCGACAGGGTGCCCTCGTGCCAGATGTTGGAGGCGCCCCAGCTGAAGTCCGCGTCGGCGGTCAGCACGTTGCGCAGACCGCAGTTGGCGGCGGCCTGCAGGGTGTCGGCGTTCCAGGCGAAGTACGGCGGGCGGAAGACGGCGGGGGCGGTGCCGAAGATGCGGGTCAGGGAGTCCCGGGCGTCGCAGATCTCCACCTGCTGCTCGGCGAGCGGGAGCTTGCTGAGGTCGGCGTGGGAGACGCTGTGGTTCTGGATCGAGGAGCCGGGCGCGGCGGTGACCCGCTGGAAGAAGCCGGGGTCGGCGGCGGCCGGCATCGGCAGCGGGAACGCGGTGATCGGCAGCTTGTGGTCGGTGATGAAACGTTCCGCCTCCGGGGTGCGCTGCCAGCCGTCGTCGACGGTGAAGAACACCACCTTGTCGCTGGTCGGCACCGAGCCGGCGGCGGTCGCGGGGGCGGGCGCGGGGCCGTCCACCCGCACGTCGTCGACCGCGAACGGACCCTGCTGGTACCAGCCGTGGACGGAGAGGCGGACGGTCCCGGCGGTCGGGCCGCTGGTGAAGCGGGTGGTCAGCTTCTGCCAGCCGCCGTTGGTGTTCTCGGTCCAGGCCGGCGGGGTGGGCCGGGCGGTGCCGGTGGCACCGAGGAAGACGAACTTCCCGCGCACCCAGGCGGAGGCGGTGTAGGTGGTGTTGGGCTGGACGGCGACGGTCTGCACGCACTCGCCGGTGGACTCGTCGCTCGCGGGGGTGACGGCGAGCGCGGAGCCGCCGGAGTGCGGGGCGGTGGTGGTGACGGCGGCCTCGGCGGGCCCGCCGGAGCAGCGCCAGCCGGGCACGCTGCCCCAGTCGGCGAGCGAGGAGGCGGGGATCTCGAACCCGGGGTTGGTGGCCAGGTTGACGGTGGGCGCGGGGGCGTTCGCGGGTTCCGCGGCGGCGGGGGAGACGGCGCCGGAGAGCAGCAGCGCCGCCGAGGCGGCCAGCGCGGACAGCCGGGGGAGGGCGCGCGAGGCCGACCGTGAGGACAGCCGCGAGGCCGACCGTGAGGACAGGCGCGAAGGCATGCACGAGGACAGGCGCGAGGACATGGACACGTGGGAACTCCTGCGTGGGGGACGCGTCCGTGGGGAGGACGCGCGGAGAACGGGATGGGGCGCTCCCCGAGGGGCGGGAGCCGTTGGCGTGCCGCACTCAAGACCGAGGCAAAACAATGGACTGGACCACTCGGATCGTCAAGGGAACGGCCGGTGAAACACCCGCCATCCGCCGAGTGGCAAAAGGGACAAGACGATCCGTCAGCGGACGGACCGGGACGCCGTGACACCGGTTTGCCGGAACACCGGGAGGCCCGTCAGGGCGCGTACAGCTCCTCGATGTCCTCCGCGTAGTACGCGACGATCGCCGCCCGGCGCAGCTTGAGCGAGGGCGTGAGCAGTCCCTGGTCCACGCCGAACTCCCGGGGCAGCAGCCGGAACGCCCGGATCGACTCGGCCCGCGAGACGGCCGTGTTGGCCGCCGCGACCGCCCGCTGCACCTCGGCGTGCAGGTCCTCGTCCGCGAGCACCGCCCACGGGTCCGCCACCCCGCGCCCGCGCCGCTTCAGCCAGTGCGCCAGCGCCGCCGGGTCGAGCGTGATCAGCGCCCCCACGTACGGGCGGTCGTCGCCGACCACCAGGCACTGGGAGACCAGCGGATGCGCCTCGACCCGGCGTTCCAGGGCGGCCGGGGCGAGGTTCTTGCCGCTGCTGGTGACGATCACGTCCTTCTTCCGGCCGGTGATGCTCAGGTAGCCGTCCTCGTCCAGGCTGCCGAGGTCCCCGGTGCCGAACCAGCCGTCGTACAGCGACTCGGCAGTGCAGCGCGGGTGGTTGAGGTAGCCGCCGAAGACGCCGGGGCCGCGCACCCAGACCTCGCCGTCGTCGGCGATGGCCACGGTGGCGCCGGGGACCGGCTGTCCGACCGTGCCGATCTTCTGCCGACCGGGTGGGTTGGCGGTGATCGCGGCGGAGGTCTCGGTCAGCCCGTAGCCCTCGAACAGCTGGAAGCCGATCCCGGTGTAGAAGAGGCCGAGTTCGCGGTCGAGGGTCGAGCCGCCGCACATCAGCGCGCGCACCCGGCCGCCGAACACGGCGCGCAGCCGCTGGTAGACCGTCCGCTCGTAGGCCAGGTGGCGCAGCCGCAGCTTGGCGCCCGGGCCGGGGCCGCGGCCGAACGCGCGCTGCTCGCGGGCGTCGGCCCAGTCGACGGCCACCTCCCGGGCCTGCTCGAAGAGTTCGCCGCGCCCGGCGTCCTCGGCGGCGCGCCGGGCCTGCTGGAACACCTTGTCGAGCACGTACGGGACGACGAGCAGGAAGGTCGGCCGGAACGAGTCGAGCGCGGGCAGCACGACGTCGGTGGACACCTCCGGCAGGTGGCCGAGCCGGAAGCCGCCGCGCACCGCCGCGATCTGCACCATCCGCCCGTAGACGTGCGCCAGGGGTAAGAAGAGCAGTGTGGACGGCTGGTGGCCGACGGTGTCGGTGAGCGCCTCGTGCCAGCCGTCGAGCACGGTGTCGGCGGCGGCCGCCAGCGCGCCGTGGGTGATCAGGCAGCCCTTGGGGCGGCCGGTGGTGCCGGAGGTGTAGACCACGGTGGCGATGTTGTCGGCGCCGACGCCGAGCCGCTGGCGGTGCACCAGCGAGTCGGGCACGCCGCGTCCGTCCTCGACGATCGCCGCGACGCAGTCCCGGTCCAGCTGCCAGATGCCGGTCAGGTCGGGCAGCGCGTCGCAGACCGCGCCGACGGTCATCGCGTGGTCCTCGTCCTCGACCAGGCAGGCGACCGCCTGGGTCTCGGCGAGGATCCAGCGGACCTGCTCGGGCGCGGCGGTGGGGTAGACCGGGACGGGGATCGCGCCGATCGACCAGAGCGCGTAGTCGAACAGCGTCCACTCGTAGCGGGTGCGGGACATCAGCGCGACCCGGTCGCCGTAGCGCACGCCGCGGGTGAGCAGGCCCTTGGCGAGGGCCAGCACCGCGTCCCGGAAGTCGGCCGCGGTCACGTCCTGCCAGACCTCGTCCTCGCCGGTGCGGTCGGGTCGGCCGGCCCCGTCGGGTCGACCGGCGCGGTCGGACTGGCCGGCGCGGTCGGATTGACCGGTCCGGCCGGTGCGGTCGGGCGACCCCGGCCGGCCGCCCCACCCGGTCCGGTCGGCGCGGCGCGACAACTGGACCAGTCCGGGGTGGCGTTCGGCGGTGTCGTAGAGCGAGTCGGCCAGTCCACCGGTGGCCGGTGCTCCGGCCGGCGCGGGGGTGGTGAACTCGCGCACGATCCCCCCGATCCGTCCTGCAGGTGGAGCGAAACTATCGGATAGCTCCCCGACTGCCCAGGGTTGTGACCGTGACGCGACGAGATCGGCACCGGCCCGTGTGGAAAGTGTCGTAGCGCCGGGGAGACGGCCCCGCCGGGCCGGGTGGATGTGAGGAATCGGTGATCTTGGTGGCGATCCGGACACGATCCGGGCCCGCGTCGAGAGAGGACGGGTTCGACCCTCGAACGAGTGGTCAGGGCGTAGTAGAGTCGCGCAGACCTGCGGCCGGGGCTCCCGGTCGAGCCCTGGATCCGTACCCGATCGGTACTTGGTCCGTACCTGTCCCACCGCCCCCACCCGTCACCCGCCGCCGCCCCGACCCCCACCGCCACCCCCGCCTCCCCAGTCCGCACCGCCCACTCGGCCCGCACCCCCTCCCGTCCGCGCCTGGCACTTCCCGACCGAGGACTCCATGCGTCTGCGCAGCAGCTCGATCCGCGCGAAGATCATCGCGCTGCTCCTGGTGCCCATCGTCGCCCTCACCGCCCTCTGGGCGTACGCGACGCTCGCCACCACCGGAGACGTCTGGAGCCGGCTGGACCTCAGCAGGACGTACAAGGACTTCGGCGCCCCGGTCGACCAGTACGCGTCCGACCTGCAGACCGAGCGCCGGGCCGCCGTCCAGCGGCTCGCCGACCCCGGCTCGCGCGCCGCCCGGGACGCCTTCGAACGCGCCCAGGCCCGCACCGACCGGGACCTCACCGTGCTGCGGCAGATGAAGGACACCGACGGCGGCCGGCTCGACGAGGCCCAGCGCGGCCGCTACCTGCAGATCCTCGCCGCCGCCGACCAACTCGCCCCGCTCCGCGCGCAGATCGGCCGCACCGCGCTCAACTGGGAGTTCGCGCTCGGCCAGTACAGCGACCTGGTCAAGCCGACCTTCGGCTTCCGGTCCGCCTTCGTCGCCCGGCAGAGCGGCCAACTCCCGCGCCAGGGCACGATCCTGATCGAACTGGTGCGGGCCCGCGAGTACCTCTCCCAGGAGGACGCGGCGATGGAGGGGCTGCGCACCGCGCCCGGCCGGCCCACCGCCGAGCAGTACCAGGTCGCCCTCGACGCCCTGCACAACCAGCAGGCCCTGTTCACCGTCTACATCGCCGAGCTCGAACCGGTCGACCAGGCCGACTACATCGCCCTGCGCGGCGGCGAGGCCTGGGCCGCGCTGGCCCGGGCCGAGGCGGACTTCGTCGGCGCGGGCGGCCCGGAACGGGTGGTCCAGGCGATCAACGGCGACGCCTGGCGGGAGACCGCCGACCGCGCGCTGGACGACCTCGCCGCGATCAACAACCGGCTGGGCGGCACCATCGACGACCGCGAGCACGCCTACTCCGTCGGACTGCTCTGGCGCGGCGGCATCGCCGGTCTGATCGGCCTGGTCGCGGTGGTGCTGTCGGTCCTCATCTCCTACCGGATCGGCCGCGGCCTGGCCCGCGACCTGATCGGCCTGCGCAACGCCGCCAACGAGCTGGCCGGCACCCGGCTGCCCTCGGTGATGCTGCGGCTGCGCAAGGGCGAGGCGGTGGACGTCGCCACCGAGGCCCCCGAGCTGCAGTTCGGCCCGGCCGAGATCGGCCAGGTCGGGCGGGCGATCAACGCCGTCCAGCGGGCCGCCGTCGAGGCCGCCGTCGAACAGGCCGAACTGCGCCGCGGGGTCTCCGCCGTCTTCGTCAACCTGGCCCGGCGCAGCCAGGTGCTGCTGCACCGCCAGCTGACCCTGCTCGACACCATGGAACGGCGCACCGAGGACCCGGCGGAGCTGGCCGACCTGTTCAAGGTCGACCACCTCACCACCCGGATGCGGCGGCACGCCGAGGGCCTGATCATCCTGGCCGGCGGCTCGCCGGGCCGGGCCTGGCGCAAGCCGGTGCGGATGGTGGACGTGGTCCGCGCGGCGGTCGGCGAGGTCGAGGACTACGCCCGGGTGACCGTCCGGCCGTTCCCCGGCACCGGGCTGCTCGGCAGCGCGGTCGCCGACGTCACCCACCTGATCGCCGAACTGGTCGAGAACGCGGCGGTGTTCTCCCCGCCGAACACCCAGGTCACCGTCCAGGGCGAGGTGGTCGCGCACGGCTTCGCGCTGGAGATCGACGACCGCGGGCTCGGGCTGAGCGAGCCGGCGCTCGCCGAGATCAACGAACGCCTGGCGGTTGAGCAGGAGTTCGACCTCGCCGACACCGACCGGCTGGGCCTGTTCGTGGTCAGCCGGCTGGCCCGGCGGCACGGCATCCGGGTGCACCTGCGGCCCTCGCCGTACGGGGGGACCACGGCGGTGGTGCTGATCCCGCGCGAGTTGCTGGCGGAGGCGCCGGACGGGCTGCCGGAGCCGCCCGCGGCGGGTACGGGTGCGGGTACGGGCGCGGCGGCCGGGGTGGCCGCGGTGGCGGGCGTCCCGGGTTCGGGTTCGGGCTCGGGTTCAGGCTCGGGCTCGGGCCGGCGTCCGGTGGTGGGGCGGCGCGGGCAGCGCGACCTCGTCGCGGTGCCGCCGCTCGACACGGAGGGCGCCGGGTCCGGCGCCGCCGGCTCCGGTGGCGCGAAGGCTTCGAACGGGCAGGGCGGGCGGCACCGGATCACCGGCGGGCCGCGCCCCTCGGCGCCCGAACCCGCCCGCACGCCGGGCGGCCTGCCGCGCCGGTCGCGCGGCAACGGCGGGCCGGTGCTGGTGTCGGCGCCCGCCGGCGATGGCACCGGGCCGGGGACCGGGCGGCACCGGCGCGAGGAGCTGCCGGAGTCGGCGGTCGAGCCGGTGCCGGTCGCCGAACCGGTGGTGCCCGCGGTCGCCGAGGCGCCCGCTGCCGAGCCGTCCGTCGCGGAGGCGCCCGTCGCCGGGGTGCGCTCGGTCGGGGCGCCGGGTGCCCTGCCGCGCCGGGTCCGGCAGGCGAGCCTCGCCCCGCAGTTGCGCGAGCGCGCCGCCGCCCGGAGCGAGCGGTCCTCCGACGGTCCGGCGGGTTCGACCGGTGACGCGCCCGAACCGGCGCGCGAACGCTCGCCGGAGGAGGCCCGGGCCACCTTCACCTCGTTCCAGCGCGGCTTCACCCGGGGCCGGGGCGCCGCCACCCCGCAGGCCCCCCGTCCGACCGTCGTGCCCGCGTGGCAGCCACCGGACCCGGACCGCCGCGCGATCACCTCGGCGCCCACCCCGGCGGCGCTGCCCGGCCCGGCCGCGGGCGGACCGGCCGCCCCGCTGGCCCGGCGCACCCCCGCCCTGCTGCCCGCCAGACTCGCCCCGGCTCCGTTCCCGATCGCGGAACCGATCGCGGAACCGATCGTGGAACCGGAGGCACCCGTCGGTCCGTTGTCCCACGGGCCGTCCGAAAGCACCGCGGCACCGGCACTATCCGCAGGACCAGGACGACCGGTATCACCCGTACGACCCGCTTCACCCGCACCACCCGCTCCAGCGGAAGGAACAGATTCATGACCACTTCGACGCAGTCGGCCGGAGACCTCAATTGGCTCCTGGACGACCTGGTGGGACGCGTCGCGGCGCTGCGGCACGCGGTCATCCTCTCCAGCGACGGGCTGGCCACCGGTGCCTCCCGCGACCTGGACCGGGAGGACGCCGAGCACCTGGCCGCCGTCGCGGCCGGCTTCCACAGCCTGGCGAAGGGCGCCGGCGGGCACTTCAAGGTCGGCGGCGTGCGCCAGACCATGGTGGAGCTGGACGAGGCCTTCCTGTTCATCACCGCGGCCGGTGACGGTAGCTGCCTGGCGGTGCTGAGCGAGGCCGAGGCCGACATCGGCCAGATCGCCTACGAGATGGCCCTGCTGGTCAAGCGGGTCGGCGAGCACCTGGCCGCCGAGCCGCGCGCCGACGTGGCCCCGCCGGGGAGATGAGCGGGCCGATGGCGGACGAGGAGCCGACACCGGTGCCGCGGGAGCAGGAACCGGCCGGCGGCGCGCCGGACGGTCCGGTGACGGGCGACCGGGCGGCGGACGGGCAGGTACCGGCCGACCGGGTGTCCGACGGGCAGGTACCGGCCGACCAGGTGCCGGACGGGCAGGAGCCCGAGGAGCCCGAGGTCGACCTGTTCCGGCCGCGCACCCCGGTCGACGACCGCTGGTTCGACGACGAGGCCGGACCGGTGGTGCGGCTGTACTCGATGACCCGCGGCCGGACCAGACCGGTCGAGGACGGCCTGTTCGACCTGATCTCGCTGATCACCGCCAAGGAGCCCGCGCCGGCCGCGGGGGCCGTGCCCGCGCACGTCCTCGACCCGGAGCACCAGACCATCCTGGCCTGGTGCCGCCGGGAACCGCTCTCCGTGGCCGAGCTCGGCTCCTTCACCGACCTGCCGGTCAGCGTGGTGCGCGTGCTGCTCGGCGACCTCTACGACGCCGAGCTGATCAGCGTCACCCGACCCGTTCCGCTCGCCGAGCTGCCGGACGAGCGCCTGTTGCGAGACGTGATCAATGGACTCCGTGCGCTCTGACCTCCCCGCGAACGCCGCCGACGCCGCCACCACCGCCACCGTCGCCGACGACCGGTCGAACGACCCGCGCTGGCGGGGCGGTCCGGCGGTCGCGGTGAAGATCCTGGTCGCGGGCGGCTTCGGCGCGGGCAAGACCACGCTGGTCGGCTCGGTCAGCGAGATCCGCCCGCTGCGCACCGAGGAGGAACTGAGCGAGCTGGGACGGCCGGTGGACGACACCGCCGGCGTGGAGGCCAAGCGCACCACCACCGTGGCGATGGACTTCGGCCGGATCGACCTGCGGCCCGGGCTCGCGCTCTACCTGTTCGGCACGCCCGGCCAGGACCGGTTCTGGTTCGTCTGGGACGAGCTGGCCCGGGGTGCGCTCGGCGCGGTGGTGCTGGCCGACACGCGCCGACTGGCGGACTGCTTCCCGTCGGTGGACTTCTTCGAGCAGCGCGGCATCCCCTTCCTGGTCGCGGTGAACTGCTTCGAGGGCAGCGAGGTCTTCGGGCCCGAGGAGGTCCGGGACGCGCTCGACCTGGACCCGGACATCCCGGTGGTGCTCTGCGACGCCCGCCGCCGCGAGGACGGCAAGGAGCTGCTGGTGGCGCTGGTCGAGCACGCCGCCGCGCGGCGCAGGGGCGCTCCGACCCGGGTCTGAGCGGGGTTCCGGGCGGGTTCCGAGCAGCCTCCGAACGGGTCCGGGGCGGGTCCGGGGCGGGTCCAGGACGGGTCCTGGGTGCGGTCCGCACATGAGCGTCTCATCAGGGTGTCCACATGTCGGACGATCTGGGCGCGGCGGGTTGCCTTGACCGGCCCGGCGTGGAAGGCTCTGGGTTCGAAGGGCGCCCGGCCCGTTGCCGGGTTGCCTCGAAGTGCCGTGCACGAAGCGTGCGTCCGGCACGTGCCGCCATGCAGCACAGAGCCGTGCGGGCGCACCGTGACCAGAGGGGGGAGGGCCGTACCGTGAACGCCGAACAGCGGGACACCGCGGCCGTATCCATCCTCGCCCCGGTCACTCCGGCGCTCACCATCCGGCGGTACATCGACCACGCGCTGATCTGTAGCGCCTGCTGTCGGTGACTCTGTCACCCGTCGCCAGTCACATCGCCGTCGCCCGCCGCCCGGAAGAAGTTCCGTCCGGTACGGCCCGCCCGACCCGGTCCACCGGGGCCGGCGGAAGCTGACGGTCCATCAATTCGTCGACCCGGCAGCATCGGACAGTAATCCGGTGGGCCGCCGTCGCCCCTGCCCGCTTCGCGGAGAGCACCAGTGAACCTCGTCAGACCCTCCCTCCCCCCGGCCGTCGCCACCACCACCGCCCGTGCGGCCGGTGCGGCCGGGATGGTGCGGAGCCAGGCCGCGTTCACCTGGTCGGACCGGCGCACGCGGCACGTCGTGGACAGCAGCAGAGGTCGTCGCCCCGACCTCGAGCCGTTCTGGCCGTCCCGGCAGCCGCACCTGTTCGACCAGACGTGTCCGGGTTCGCCCAGCGCGTCCCGGCACTCCCTCCGCTGACCTCGGGTCAGTCCTCGGCAGCACGCCCGGTCGACGCGCAGACGACTCCACCCCGTCCGTCACGCGCGAAATGAGCGGCATCATGTCCTCCACCTCCACGGCCACCCTTCCTCTGCCCGCCGCGACCCCGCACCTGCGGGCGGTCCGGTCGGTCAACTCCGTCTCCACCCTCTCCTCGACCGCCGAACGATGGCACGGCGGGCCGGTCCCGCAGCGTCCGGCGGCCGCCCAGACCGTGCCCGGGCCCGGCGCCTCGCCGGTCGGCCCGTCCGCCGCTCCGGCCCAGGGCCCCGCCCAGGTCGTCCCGGCGCTGCCGCCGCAGGCGCTGCTCGCCGCGCTGCCGGAGGGGGCGACGGTCGTCGCCGCGCTGCCGCAGGGCTCGCTGCCGCAGGCCCTGCTCGCCCAGTACGGGGCGCAGTTCGGCGCCGCGGCCGGGCGGCCGATGGTCGGCTACCTGGTCCTGGTCCCGGCCGAGGGCGCCCCGGCGGCCGGCCCGGTCGGCGCCGCGGGTCCGGTCGCGGCCGTGCCCGCCCAGGCACCCCTCGCCGCGCAGGTGCCGGTGTCCGCCCCGGCTCCGGCGGTCGGCGGCGCGTCCGCCGCCGTACGGCCGGTGCGACCCGCCGGCCGCGGCATCGCGGTCGACGTGGAGCGCCGCAACGCCTACGTGGACGGCCGGCTGCTCGACCTCACCTACCTGGAGTTCGAGCTGCTCGCCCACCTGACCGAGCACCCGCAGCGGGTGCACACCCGCGACCACCTGGTCTCCGCCGTCTGGGGCTACGGCCACGTCGGCGACGGCCGGACGGTGGACGTGCACGTCGCCCGGCTGCGCCGGAAGCTCGGCGCGGCCTACCGGGACAGCATCGTGACGGTCCGCCGGGTCGGCTACAAGTACACCCCGGTGGCGTGAGCCGGGTCTCGTCCTGGTTGCCCGAGGGCCGGGCGTTCCTCGTGAACGCCCGGCCCTCGCGCGCGTTCTGACGGTCATTCGGATCCGGTCCCCGGGCGAGTCTCAGACCCGCTGGTCGGGCGGGAGCAGCAGGACGGCGAGCGCGCTCGCGCAGGACCGGGCGTGGCCGAGGAACCAGTCCAGCCGGTCGTCGGTGAGGTGTGCGGGCGTCGAGCGGACGGCCAGCGCGAACCGGGCCTGCCCGGCGCCGTCCAGGACCGGCACGGCCACCGTGCGCACCCCGGCCGCGGACTCGCCGTCGTTGAGCGCGTAGCCGGCGGCCCGCACCCGGGCCAACTCGTCGGCCAGCCGGTCCGGTTCGGTGATGGTCCGGTCGGTGAACGGTGACAGCGGGCCGAGCGTGGCCACCCCCGCCTCGCCGGGGCGCGGCCAGGCCAGCAGCACCTTGCCGAGCGCGGTCGAGTGCAGCGGTCGGCGCAGCCCCAGCCCGGTCTCCGGCCGGACGGACGCGCCGACCAGGATCACCGCGTGCGGGCCGCTGCGGATCGCCAGGTCGGCGGTGGCGCCGGTGCGGCGGGAGAGCAGCTCCAGCTCGGGTGCGGCCAGGTGCAAGCCGCGCTGGTGGAAGCTGAGTTGGCCGAGTTCGGCGACGGCCGGGCCGAGCCGGTACCGGGCGGTCTGCTCGTCCTGCTCCAGGAATCCGGCGCTGACCAGGGTGCGGGCCAGCCGGTGCGCGGTGGAGACCGAGAGTCCCATCCGGCGGGCCAGGTCCGAGGCGCTCAGGTCGGGGCCGTTGTCGTGGAAGCAGTGCAGCAGCCCGAGAGCCCGCTGGACGGCCTGGGCGCCGGCCGGCGGGCTCTGGACGGCGGTGGCGGCCTCGGCCATGGCACCTCTCGTTCTGTCCGTGGCTCCGGCCGGTTCACCGGAGACTCTCCCAGACTATGGCAGCGTCTGCTTCGGGAATGTGTCAACGGCATTGCAATGGGATGCCGTTCATGAACAAGTGCTCCCATCATGTGGCAAACACTTGCCTGGTGCTCGCCTGCCGTGGAACGCTCGGTCCAACGCACCGGACGAGCCCCGTCCACCGCGTCCGAACCGCAGGAAGGAGCCGCGCCGTGACGATCCACCGGTGCCCCGCCCCCTGCGCCTGTTGTCGCTGACGCACCGTCCGCGTCCGACCGTACCGCCCTTCCCCCATTCCGCCCCACCGCGCCCGGTGACCCGTGCCGTGCCGCGCCCGCGCTCCGCCGCGTCCGCGCCGCACCCCGTCGCAGAGGACCAGCCACTGTGCCCAGGCCCAGCCACGCCAGCAGTACCGCCGACGAACACCGCCCGGCCGCCGTCGCCGGAACGCCGGAGACCCTCTGGTTCACCCGCTGCCCGGTTCCCACCGCGACCGGCATCGCGGCCGACCGGGGGTGGCTCGCCCGGGAGTTCGCGGGCGACGGCCTCGCCGTCCGGTCGCTCCAGGACGCGCCGCCCGAGGTGGCCGCGGACCACCACTACACCCACGCGCTGACCGGGCTGTTCCGCGAGGGCGGCAACGTGCCGGCGCTCTGGGCCCGTTCGCGCGGCGAGCGGACCAGGCTGATCGGGCTGACCTGGATCGAGGAGCGCCAGGTCGTCCTGGTCCGGGCCGGCAGCGGGATCACGGCTCCCGGGCAGCTGCGCGGGCTGCGGCTCGCCGTCCCACGTCATGGGATCGCGATCGACTTTTGGCGGGCGATGGCACTGGCCGGCCTGCGGGGTGCCTTCTCGCTCGCCGGTCTCACCCTGGACGATGCCGAGCTGGTGGACGTTCCGGCCACCGAGAGCGGTGGGCAGTGGAGCTCGGAGCTGGCCGCCCTGCGGGACGGGCTGGTGGACGCGGTCTACGTGAAGGGCGCGCTGGCGGTCGAGGCGGCCCGCCGGGTCGGGGCCGAGGTCGCGGTCGAGCTGGACGCGGAGCCGGACCGCCGGACCAGGGTGAACAACGGCACGCCCCGCCCGATCACCGTGCACCAGCAGCTGCTCGACGAGCAGCCGGAGCTGGTGGCCCGCTTCCTCGCCGTCCTGCTGGAGGCCGCCGACTGGGCCGCCGGGCACCCGGACGAGGTGGCCCGGATCCTGCGGGCCGAGACCGGCGCGGGGGAGGAGGGCGTCGCCGGGGCGTACGCGCGGGGCGGCCACCACACCCTGCACCTCGACCTGTCCGAGGAGCGTCTCGGTCTGCTGGCGCAGCAGGAACGTTTCCTCGATCGGCACGGCTTTCTGGCCGCCCCGGTCGACGTCCACGCCTGGGCCGACCCGGAGCCGCTCCGCGCGGCCCGCGCCCTGCTCGCCGAACGCCGCGCGGCGGGGCGGACACATGGCGGCTGACGATCGACGGCTGACGGATTTCAGTGTGTGTCAGCTGATATCTGTCATCTGAAATCTGTCAGTCGTCAGCTGTCAGCTGTCATCCGTTCCATCCGCCCCCACCGCTCCCGCTCATCGCCCCATCCTCAGGAGTTGACCCCCCGTGAAGCGCCCCCGCCTCGCCCTCGCCGCCACCGCACTGCTCGCCACCACCGGCCTGGCCGCCTGCGGCTCGTCCACCGACGGGGCGAAGGCCTCCGTCGACGGCGGAGGCAAGGCCGAGGTGGTGCTCCGGGTGCCCGACCCGGGCAACAACGGCTTCCTCGCCCTCGGCAAGAAGGACGGCTCGCTGGACCGGGCCCTGGCCGCCGTCCACGCCAAGGTCGCCTGGACCGGCAGCGCCGGCCCGTTCGCCCCCGCCGCCCAGGCGCTCTCCGCCGACCAACTCGACGTCGCCCAGGGCTCGATCACCTCCGCCGTCGCCGCGCTCGCCCAGAAGCCGGGCTTCAAGCTGTTCGCGCAGACCGCCCCGGACGGCGTCGGCGAGGGCATCCTGGTCAAGAACGACTCGCCGATCAAGAGCGTCTCCGACCTGGTCGGCCGCAAGGTCGCGGTCAGCCAGGGCGGCACCAGCGAGTACCTGCTGCTCAAGGCCCTGGAGAAGAACAACGTCCCGGCCGACAAGGTCGAACGGGTCTACCTGCGGGCCGACCAGACCGCGGGCGTCTTCAACTCCGGCCAGGTGGACGCCTGGGCGACCTGGAACACCTTCTCCACCCCGTCGATCGCCAACTCCGGCGCGCACTTCCTGGTCAACGGCAAGGAGGTCGGTTCGGACAACTACGCCGTCTGGGCGGTCCGCAACGGCTTCGCCGAGAAGCACCCCGAGGTGGTCAAGGCCTTCTACACCTACCTGCGCGAGAACGGCCTCAAGGAGAAGGGCGACCCGGCGGCCTACCTCAACGTCTTCACCGACTCCGGCCCGACCGCCGTCACCCCCGCCGAGAAGGAGGTCGCGGTCGCCGTCAGCCGGCAGGGCGCCGCCGCGGACGTCATCGCCGACGCGGACATCACCCGGTTCGGCACCGTCGCGCAGTTCTTCGCCGACCAGAAGGTCACCAAGCAGCTGGTCGACGTCAAGCCCTACCTGATCGACATCAGCAAGATCGGGGACGGCGCCAAGTGACCGCCACCACCGACCCGTTGAACGCGTTGAGTACCCCGCCGATCACGGACCGCACCGCCGGCGATGCCACCAGCGACGCCACCGGCGCGGACGCGACCGCCGCCGCCCGCGCGGCCGGCCTGGTCGAGCCGCGCACCCGGCTCCAGACCCCGCGCCCCCGCGCCCTCGCCCTGATCCTGCGCACCCTCGGCCCGCTCGCCCTGCTCGGCGGCTGGGCCCTCGCCTCCGCCACCGGCGCGCTCACCCAGGACGTGCTCGCCTCACCCGCCCAGGTCGCCGAAGCGGTCGGCGAACTCTGGGGCAACGGCCAACTCGCCGACGCCCTCACCGTCTCGCTCACCCGGGCCGGCCTCGGCCTGCTGCTCGGCGCCAGCACCGGCCTGGTGCTCGGCGTCGTCACCGGCTTCTTCCGCCTCGGCGAGGAACTGCTCGACTCGGCCGTCCAAGTCCTGCGCACCGTCCCCTTCCTGGCCCTGGTGCCGCTGTTCATGGTCTGGTTCGGCATCACCGAGACCGCCAAGATCGCCCTGATCGGCGTCGCCACCAGCTTCCCGATGTACGTGTCGACCTCGGGCGGCGTCCGCAACACCGACCGGAAGCTGATCGAGGCGATGCGCAGCTTCGGCCTCGGCCGCTGGGCGATCGTGCGCACCGTCGTCCTGCCCGGCGCCCTGCCGGCGCTGCTGTCCGGGCTGCGGCTGTCCATGACGCTCAGCGTGATCGCGCTGATCGCCGCCGAGGAGATCAACTCCACCGAGGGGATCGGCTACTTGATGGCCCAGGCGCAGAACTACTCCCGGACGGACGTGCTCGCCGTCTGCATCCTGATCTACGGGTTGCTGGGCCTCACCGCCGACGGCGTCGTCCGCCTCCTGGAACGCTTCCTGATGCCCTGGCGCAAGGCCACCCAAGGAGGAGCCGGCAGATGACCACCAGCACCGCCCCCGAGACCCCCACCACCGCCCCCGAGGCGCCGGCCGCCCCGGCCGCGCCCGCCGTCCACCTGCGCGGACTGCGCCGCGTCTTCGGCACCCGGGCCGTCCTCGACGGCGTCGACCTGGACATCGACCGGGGCGAGTTCGTCGCCCTGCTCGGCGCCAGCGGCACCGGCAAGACCACCCTGCTGCGCATCCTCGGCGCCCTGGACCGGGCCGACGCCGGAACGGTCCTGGTGCCGTCGGCGCGGACCGTGGTCTTCCAGGAACCGCGCCTGGTCCCGTCCAAGCGGGTGCTCGCCAACGTCACCGTCGGCCTGCCGCGCGGCGCCGCCACCCGGGAGACCGGGCTCAGGGCGCTCGCCGAGGTCGGCCTCGACCGGCACGCCGACGCCTGGCCGGCCACCCTGTCCGGCGGCGAGGCGCAGCGCGTGGCGCTCGCCCGGGCGCTCGTCCGCGAGCCCCGACTGCTGTTGCTGGACGAGCCGTTCGCCGCCCTGGACGCGCTCACCCGGCTGCGCATGCAGGACCTGGTGGGCGACCTGGTCCGCCGGCACCGGCCGGCCGTCCTGCTGGTCACCCACGACGTGGACGAGGCCGTCCGGCTGGCCGACCGGGTCGCGGTGCTGCGCGACGGCGCGCTGGTGCGCGACGAACGCGTCACCGTCGAGCGTCCGCGCGAGCCCACCGACCCGGCCTTCGCCGACCTGCGCCGCCGCCTGCTCGCCGACCTCGGCGTCCACTGAGCCGCTACCCCTGGTCGACCCCATCCGCACCAACGAACGACCGTACCAACCCCCGGCACCACAGGAGTTGATCCCCATGGCCATCACCCTCGGCGTCCACGCCAGCAACCCGACCCTCTACTACCTCTCCCGACTCGACTACCTGGACGAGGAGTTGGCCCCGCTCGGCGAGACCGGCGCGTTCCACCACTACACCGACGGCACCCGGACCGGCGCGCTGCTCGCTGACGGCACCATCGACTTCGGCGGCACCGGCTCGACCCCGCCGGTCACCGCCCAGGCCGCCGGCCACGACCTGGTGTACGCGGCGGTGTCCGCGCCCCGCCCCGACCACGGCGCGCTGCTGGTGCGCGCCGACGGCCCGGTGCGGACGGTCGCCGACCTCAAGGGCGGCACCGTCGTGCTCGCCATCGGTTCCTGGCAGACCCACCTGCTCGCCAAGGCCCTGCACACCGAGGGCCTCGTCTACGGCGCCGACGTCACCCCCGTCCGGCCGGCCGCCGGTGAGGACCAGGCGGCCCGGCTGCGCGAGGGCGTGATCGCCGGCTGGATCGCGCAGGGCGCCGAACTCGCCGCCGCCCGGCGCACCGGCGAGTTCCGCGAGCTGGTCCGCACCGGGGACGTCATCACCGACCGCTCGGTGTTCTTCACCCGCCGGGACTTCGCCGCCGACCGCCCCGAGGTGGTCGCCGCGATCGGCGCCGCCCTGCGCCGCGCGGACGCCTGGGTGGTCGCCCACCTGCCCGAGGCCGCCGCGATCGCCGCCGAGGACCTGGGCGGCAGCGCCGAGGACTGGGAGGCGGCGCTGGCCGCACTGCCCTGGCGGTTGGAGCCCGCCACCGCCGCGTTCGTCGCCGAGCAGCAGGAGGCAGCCGACATCTTCCACCGGGTCGGCTTCATCGACCGCGCGGTGACCGTCTCCGACGCCCGGCTGCCCGCCCTGGAGGCCCCGGTGGCCGCCGCGGTCGCCGTCGTCGCCGCAGCGGTTCCCACCACGGGGGTCTGACCGATGGCCTCCGAGTTCCTCTGGTACATCATCCCGCGCGAGGGCCACTACCCGTGGGAGCCGGCCGGCCGCCGCCCGGTCGACCTCCGCTACCTCCAGCAACTCGCCGGAAGCGTCGAGCGGTTGGGCTACACCGGCGCGCTGCTGGCGACCGACCTCCACGACGTCTGGGACCTCGGCAACGCGCTGGCCGCCGCCACCGGCCCGGCGTTCAAGCCGCTGCTGGCCGTGCACCCCGGACTGATCTCGCCCACCCTGCTGGCCAAGATGGCGCTCAGCTTCGACCACCTGCACGGCGGGCGGCTGCGCTTCAACGTGGTCAACGGCTCCACCGAGCAGCTGCGCGAGTACGGCCTGCACGTCGAGCACGACGACCGCTACCGGCTCAGCGCCGAGTACTGGTCGATCGTCAAGCGCCTCACGGCCGGTGAGGTCTTCGACCACAAGGGCGAGTTCTACGACCTGAAGAACGCCGGGGCGAGCCTGCGCGAACTCACCCCGGTGCAGCCGGGCGGCATCCCGCTCTGGTTCGGCGGCAGTTCGGCCGCCGGGATCGAGATGGCCGCCCAGCACGTCGACGTCTACCTCACCTGGGGCGAGCCGCCGCACCTGCTGAAGGAGAAGCTGGACCTGGTCCGCGAACGCGCCGCCGCGCACGGGCGGAGCCTGCGGATCGGGCTGCGGCTGCACCTGATCGTCCGCGACACCGAGGACGAGGCCTGGGCCGCCGCCGACCGGCTGCTCGACGTCACCAGCGAGGCCACCTACGCCCGTCAGCTCGGCGGCGCGCGCGGCGAGGACGGGGTCGGCTGGCAGCGGCAGTTCCGTCAGCACGGCGGCAGGGTCCCGGCGCGCGCCCGGGAGTTGGAGGCGCACCCGAACCTGTGGCCCGGGATGAGTCTGTTCCGGCCCGGCCCGGGCACCGCCGTGGTCGGCTCGACGGCCCAAGTGATCGAGCGGCTCCAGGAGTTCGAGTCGCTCGGGGTGGACACCTTCATCCTCTCCGGCAATCCGCTGCTGGAGGAGGCGCACCGGGTCGCCGAGACGGTGCTACCGGCGCTGGGCGTCCGCCGGGGCTAGCCCGTCCGCCCGGGACGGGAGCGCCGGCGAGGGGAACGCGGGCGGGGGGAACGCCGGTGCCGGGAACGGCGGGAGGAACGGCAGCGGGAACGACAGCGGCGAGGTCAGTGCCAGCTGCCGGGCGAAGCGGGCGGCGGTCCGGAGGAGGTACATCCGCACGGCGGACTCCCGAGGTCTCGAAGGACGCGTACGGACGGTCCCGTACGGGCGGTCCAACGAGCGCGGTGCCCGGCCGGTCCAGGCGTGACCGGCCG
>NZ_JBFBDO010000032.1:0-74048 GCF_040683335.1 Kitasatospora sp. NPDC093806 | reverse complement strand
CCGCCCCCACGCAGCCGGGTGGCGCCCAGGGCGCTGCCGGGCAGGCCGGTGGAGCGCAGGCGGGCGGCCCGCAGGCCGGCGGCCAGGGCGGCCGGACGGCCGCGGCACCGGGGCCGCGTCAGCACGCCGGAACGGTCGAGGAGCAGGCGGGTGCCGCGGGACGGCCCCGTCCGCGCGGGCGTGCCCCGCGCCGCCCCACCGGGCGTGAGCGGCACGACGAGAAGATCACCGTGTACGTGTCCGCCGAGGAACTGATGGACCTCGAACACACGCGGCTGGTGCTGCGCGGCGAGCACGGCCTCGCGGTGGACCGCGGCCGGATCGTCCGGGAGGCCATCGCGGTCGTGCTGGCGGACCTGGAGCAGCGCGGCGAGGCCAGCATCCTGGTACGGCGGCTGCGCGGGCGCTGAGCGCCCGTGGGCGTGCGCCGGCGGGGCCATCGGCGCCATTCCGGTGCTACCGGGGCGCTGGGGTGCCGGGGGCGGGTGCGGGTGGGTGCCGGGGGGCCATGGGGCCCGGGGGGCGCCCGGCGTGTCGGTGGCCCCGGCGCGGGACCGGCGGCGCGGCCGGGTGAAGATGGAACGCCATGCCGAGCACGTCCGAGACCCCTGTCACCGCGCCGATCGCAGAATCGGCCGCCGCGCCGACCGTCGAGTCGGCTGCCGGGGCGGGCGCGGCCGCGGGCGGCCCGGGTGGCGGGGAGGCGGCGCAGGGCGGCTTCCGGGTCCGGCTGGACAACTTCGAGGGCCCGTTCGATCTGCTGCTGAGCCTGATCGCCAAGCACAAGCTGGACGTCACCGAGGTCGCGCTGGCGACCGTCACCGACGAGTTCATGGCCCACATCCGCGCCATGGGGCCGGACTGGGACCTGGACGCCGCGACCGAGTTCCTGGTCGTCGCCGCCACCCTCCTCGACCTCAAGGCGGCCCGGCTGCTGCCCGCGGCCGAGGTCGAGGACGAGGAGGACCTCGCCCTGCTGGAGGCGCGCGACCTGCTCTTCGCCCGGCTGCTGCAGTACCGGGCGTACAAGCGGGCGGCGGCGCTGTTCGGCGAGCGCTGGGCCGCGGAGCTGCTCCGGCGGCCGCGCACGGTCGGCCTGGAACCGCGGCACGCGCAGCTGCTGCCCGAGGTCGTGATCAGCATCGGCACCGAGCGCTTCGCGCAGCTCGCGGCCCGGGCGATGGCGCCCAAGCCGAAGCCGGTCGTCTACGTCGACCACATCCACACCCCGCCGGTGAGCGTGCGGGAGCAGGCGGGGCTGGTCGTCGGGCTGCTGACCGAGCTGGGGGAGGCCAGCTTCCAGCGGCTGGTCGCGGACGCGCCGGACACCATGGTGGTGGTCGCCCGCTTCCTGGCGCTGCTGGAGCTGTACCGGGAGCGGGTGCTCGCCTTCGAGCAGCCGGACGCGCTCGGTGAGCTGGTGGTGCGGTGGGTGGCCGAGGCGGACCGGGGCGCGGTCGAGGTGACGGACGAGTTCGACCGGCCGGCGGGCGAGGCTGGGGAGGTGCCTGCGGAGGGGGCGGCGGGCGAGTCGTCCGTGGTGGGGGAGGTACCTGCGGAGGGGGCTGTGGGCGAGGGCGAGCGGATGGGCGAGGAGGACGGGCGATGACGGCTGGGACCGAGGGTGGCGGGCGGCCGGCCCGGCGGGTGCTGGGCGTCCCGGGGCAGCCGCGGGCCGAGGAGTGGCTGGAGCCGGCGCCGGGGGCGCTGGAGGAGCCCCCGGGGGCGCTGGAGGTGCTGCCGGGGGTGCTGGAGGAGCCCGCAGGGGTGCTGGAGGTGCTGCCGGGGGCGCCGGGCGCGGTCGTCGAGCCGGTGGCCGTCGTGGAGCCGGTGGCCGTCGTGGAGGCCGTGGCCGTCGTCGAGCCGGTGGTCGTGCACCAGAAGTCGGCCCCGTCGACTTCTGGTGCGGGTTCCGATGTCGACAGCGGCGTATCGGAGGCGGACGGGCCGGGCCTGCGGGCGGAGCTGGAGGCGATCCTGATGATCGTCGACGAGCCGGTCGGGGAGGCCCACCTGGCGTCCGTGCTGGAACGGCCCCGGGCGGAGGTGGCGGCCGCGCTGCGCGCGCTGTCCGCCGAGTACACCGCTCAGGGGCGGGGTTTCGACCTGCGGCTAGTGGCCGGCGGCTGGCGGTTCTACAGCCGGGCCGCCTGCGCGCCGGCCGTCGACCGCTTCGTCCTGGACGGCCAGCAGGCCCGGCTGACCCAGGCCGCGCTGGAGACGCTCGCGGTGGTCGCCTACCGGCAGCCGGTGTCCAGATCGCGGGTCTCAGCCGTCCGCGGTGTGAACTGTGACGGCGTGATGCGTACCCTGGTACAGCGAGGACTGGTGGAAGAGGCCGGATCCGAGCCCGAAACAGGTGCGATCCTGTATCGGACGACGAACTACTTCCTGGAACGGATGGGGCTCCGCGGCCTGGATGAGCTGCCGGAGCTCGCTCCCTTCCTGCCCGAGGTCGACGACGTGGAAGCGGAGTCCCTGGAGGGCACGATGATCGCGGAGGCGGTCGCCGCCGCTGCCGCACAGGCTGCGGACGGCAGTGGCGAGACCGATCGGTCGGCGCCCGATCGGTAGGGGGCGGTGAGGTCGGCCGAAACGACCGCACATCCCAGACGGTAACGACGTACGGACATTTTGATGCGTAGCAGTGGCAACGGCAGGAACAGCAGCGGCGGCGGCAGCGGTCGCGGCGGACAGGGCGGGGGCCGGGGCGGCGGCTCCTACGGGGGCGGCGCCGGCCGCGGCGGCTCGGGCTCCGGCTCCTCGCGGGGCGGTTCGTACGGCGGCGGCTCCGGCCGTGGCGGCTCGGGCTCGGGCTCCTCGCGCGGTGGTTCGTACGGCGGTGGTTCGTACGGCGGCGGCTCGGGCCGCGGCGGGTCGGGTTCGTCCGGCTCGTACGGTTCCTCCGGCTCGTACGGGCGGGACGACCGCCGCGACGGCCGTCGGGACGACCGCAGGGACGACCGGCGCGACGACCGCCGCTACCCGGACCGCCCGCTGCGGCCCGAGGAGCGCAAGTACGACCGCCCCGAGTACGGCGGCGGCCCCAACGCCACCCCGGCCCGCGGCGGCTTCGCCGGGCGCCGGCCCGGTCCGGCCCCGCGTCCGCGCCGTGAGGGGCAGGGCGCCCCGGGCGACCCGCGCCGCCAGCCGCAGCGCTCGCGCGAGCTGCAGGCCCGGATCGAGGACGCGGTGCTGGCCCGGCACGACAAGCCGGCCGTGAAGCTCCCGAAGACCTTCGGCGAGCCCGAGGGCGAGCGTCTGCAGAAGGTGCTGGCGCGCGCCGGCATCGGCAGCCGGCGGGCCTGCGAGGAGCTCATCGAGCAGGGCCGGGTCGAGGTCAACGGCAAGCAGGTCACCGAGCAGGGCAAGCGGGTCGACCCGCAGAAGGACGAGATCAAGGTGGACGGCCTGACCGTCGCCACCCAGTCCTACCTGTTCTTCGCGCTGAACAAGCCGGCCGGCGTGGTCTCCACCATGGAGGACCCGGACGGTCGGCAGTGCCTCGGCGACTACGTGACCAACCGGGAGACCCGGCTGTTCCACGTCGGCCGCCTGGACACCGAGACCGAGGGCATCATCCTGCTCACCAACCACGGCGAGCTGGCCCACCGCCTCACCCACCCCCGGTACGGCGTGACCAAGACCTACCTGGCCGCCATCCAGGGCCCGATCCCGCGTGACCTGGGCAAGCGCCTGGCACAGGGCATCGAGCTGGAGGACGGCTTCGCCCGCGCCGACAGCTTCAAGGTCGTCTCGAACGTCGGCAAGAACTACCTGGTCGAGGTGACCCTGCACGAGGGTCGCAAGCACATCGTCCGCCGGATGCTGTCGGAGGCCGGCTTCCCGGTCGAGAAGCTGGTGCGGACCCACTTCGGCCCGATCGCCCTGGGCGACCAGAAGTCCGGCTGGCTGCGCCGACTGACCAACCCCGAGGTGGGTCAGCTGATGCGCGAGGTCGGCCTGTAGGTCGTGGGGTCGTAGGCCGCGGGTCGTACGGCGGTCGTGCGTCTGCGCGGGCGCGGTGGCACTCAGGTGTCAGCGCGCCCGCGTCCGCGCTATGTAGACCGGTCTGCATAATTCTGTAGACCGGTCGGTATAAAAGCGGGTCGAGTATGTAGACCGGTCTGCATATTTCTCTAGACCGGTCTACATATTCGGGCGTTTCCGGAGGGCCTCCCCGTCGAGTGGCGGGGAGGCCCTCCGTCGTTCGGCGGATCCTGCTGTGAAGCGGGCCGCATCGGTCGGTGATCACCTTGTCAGCCGCATGATCCGTGGCCGAAGATTGCCACCTGCCCACGATCCGCCGGGTGGCGGGAGTGCGCCACTCGGCGCGGGGCGCGAGGCGAACGGGGAGCGACGCCGTGTCCGATGCACCACTCAGCGCTCTGGGACTGGCCGGACCGGACGGGCGGGTCTACGCGGCGCTGGTGGCCAACCCGCAGTCGACGGCCGAGGACCTCGCCGACTTCTGCGACCTGACCCTCCAGCAGAGCGCCCGCGCCCTGGACCGGCTCGCCCAGCAGGGCATGGCCACCCGGGCGCCGGTGGACCGGCAGCGGTTCCTGCCGGTCGCCCCCGACGTCGCGATCGGCACCCTGATAGGCCACCGCGAGTCCGAGCTGCGGCACGCCCGGGCCGAGATGCACCGGCTGATGGACGCCTTCCGGGAGGCCTCGCGGTACACCGACCCGGCGCACTCGGTCGAGGTGCTGACCGGCGGCGAGGCGATCGCGCAGCGCCTGGAGCACATCACCGAGACCAGCCAGTACCAGATCCGCGGCTTCGACTGCCCGCCCTACATCCAGGACCCGGTGGCCAACATCCCGTTGCAGCGGCAGCGGATGAAGGAGGGCCTGCGGTTCCGGACCATCTACGACCGGGAGGCGGTGGCCTGGCCGGGCCGGCTGGAGAAGAACATCCTGGTCGGGGTCGCGGACGGCGAGGAGGCCCGGGTCCGGCCGGTGCTCCCGATGAAGATGATCATGTCGGACGACCGGATGGCCGTCATCCCGATCAGCGTCGGCGACAGCGTCCTCGACGCCGCCTACGTCATCCACCCCTCCGCCCTGCTCCAGGCGCTGGACACCCTGTTCGAGGCGGAGTGGGAGCGGGCCGTCCAGCTCCAGGCGGAGCTCGGCGCGGCCGAGGAGGCGCTGGAGCCGGAGGCCGACCACCGCAAGCTGCTCGGCCTGCTGGCCGCCGGCCTCACCGACGAGTCGATCGCCCGCTCGCTCGGCTGGAGCGCCCGGACCACCCAGCGCCGGCTCCAGTCGCTGATGCGCGAGCTGGGCGCCACCACCCGCTTCCAGGCCGGCATGGCGGCCCGGGAGCGGGGCTGGCTGTAACGGGCGGGGCGGCTGAGGGGCGGGCTGCGAGGCGGCTGTGAGGGGGCCGCGGGGTGAGGGCTCGCCGGCCGGGCCGGGCGTCAGCTCCAGGGGGAGAGGGACGCCCAGCGGCCGTCCGGTCCGCGCTCGACCTTCTCCAGGCCGACCACCGCGGACCGGTTGAGCCGGCCGTAGATGTGCGGGAACAGCACGTCGGGGGTGGCCCCGGGCGGCGGTGCGCCGTGCGGGGCCTCCCACTTGACCATCGGTTCCACCAGCGACTCCTCGATCAGCAGCACCATCAGCGGTTCGCGGGCGTCGGCGTAGAAGGCGTTGGCCACGGCGAGCGCGGTCCGCTCGTCCGCCGAGCAGTGGATGAACCCGTCGGTGAGCAGCGAGGCGGTCGCGTACGGCCGGCCCGGGTCGGCCAGCCAGTCGTCCAGGGGGGCGAGGTGCAGGATCATGTTCCTGTTGTACCCGGTCCGGTGGTGGCTGGGTGAGCGTCCTCGCGGCGGTTCGCGCGGGGCGGTGGAGCCGGCGGTAGCGGAGGCGGTGTGCTCAGAGGCCGGCCACCTTCGCGGAGGCGGAGACCTCGTACACCAGGGTGACCGTCCGGCGGGCGCCCGGGCCGAGCGGGACGTCCCAGCGGACGATGCCCTCGGCGTCGAAGGCGTCCGGCGCCGGCGAGCACTCCTCCTTGCGCAGCCGCACCTCCACCGCGGACACCTCGGAGACCGGCACCCGTTCGCGCAGCGCGACCAGTTGCTCGTCCCGCTCCTCCGGTCCGGAGAACCGCGACAGGTGCAGCCGGACCGTGCGGGTGGTCACCGAGCGCTGGGTCAGGCCGCCGGTCGACTGGCGCTCCTCCGTCTCGCGGACCACCCGGTAGCCGTCCGAGCTGCCGAACGACAGCTCCGCGTCGGCCCCGGCGGCCGTGAACGGCAGCTGCCCGCGCCCGGTGAAGCCGCTGCCCCGGACCAGCTCGACCGGCCCGGCGAGCAGCGCGTGCCCGGCCGCGTTGCGGAACCGGACCACCTGCGTCACCAGCGGCGACAGCTCCGGCGCGCAGGCGTACTCGCTGTGCGCAGGCCCGCCGAAGGAGCCCAGCGGCACCCGGTGCGCCCGCCCGTCGGACGGCACGGTGGCCGGGGCCGGGGCGGTCAGCACCCGCACCTCGCCCCCGTCGTCCACGCCCGGCACCATCCCGTCCGGGCGGAGCGTGGAGATCGCCTCCTCGCGCAGTTCGACCTCGACGGTGCGCCGCTCCTCGGCACTGCGCTCGCGCAGCGTCAGCACGTCCTCGACGAGCGCGGGCGGTTCGGTGGCCAGCGCCGAACGGGCGGTGGAGAAGGTGAGCCGGGCCCCGGCCCACTCCTCGCCGGTGCGCTGCCAGACCACCGCCTCGGACTCCAGCCGCAGCGCGCCGTCGACCAGGGTGGCCCGGTAGGACGGCCGCCAGAGCGCGCACGGCACCAGGTGGCTCACCGTCAGCCGGGCCGGGCCGGCCGTCGCGGCCTCGACGGTGAGGTCGAGGTGGGCGACCAGTTCGGCGGGCTGCCGCTCGGCCTCGTCCACGGCGACCAGCGCCCGGGAGTGCTCCTCCTCCAGTTCGCGCAGCCGGGAGCGGGCGGCGCGCAGCTGTTCGCCGTACCGCTCGCGCTCGGCGTCGACGCGTTCGAGCTCGCGGGCCCAGCGGGTCCGTTCGACCTCGCCGGCGCCGGCGCCCTCACCGACCTCGCGCAGCAGGTCGGCGGAGAGCTGGGCGAGCAGCGCCAGCCGGGCGCCCAGCCGGTCGATCAGCTGCTCCTCCTGGCGGCTGCCCCGGTCCAGGGCGTGCAGGCGGTGCCGGAGCTCGGAGTCGTCGGGACCGGGCGGCAGCGGGGCGCGCGGGGTCCAGCTGCGCACCACCCGGGCGTCCAGGACCCGCACGCCCGGGGTGTCCGACTCGGCGCGCAGGGTGCGGTCGACGGCGAGGGCGGTGAGCGGGCCCAGCCGCAGCCGGTGGACGCCGGCCGACAGGGTCAGGGCGACGGCGCGTTCGACCTGGGCGCGGTCCTCCAGGCAGGTGACGGCGGTGACGGGGAGCGGGGTGACGAGGGGTGGGGTGACGGGAGACGGGGTGACGGGGAGGGCGGGCACGGTCATCGTTCAGTTCCTCCGGTTTCCGCCGACGATGGCCTTTCCGGCCGGGATCTTGATTTGGTAGCCGCCGTCCAGCTCGGCCCGGCCGCCCGGGGGCAGGTCGACCCGCCAGAGCCGGGTGCCGGCCGGGTGGTCGGGGGACGGTTCGGCCGGCGCGTGCCAGTCGGCCCGTTCCTCGATCCGGACGTCGGCGTCGGAGCTGACCGGCACCCGTTCGCGGACCTCGACGGTGATCGGGCGGCCGAGCCGGTTGGCCAGTTCGACGTGGACGCGGTGGTCGAGCACGGTGCTGCTGTTCAGCATGCCCGCGGTGGACTCGCGCAGCTCGGTACGGCGCGTCACCTCGACCGACTCGTCGACACCGATGCCCAGTCGGCGGACACCGCCGGGCGCGAGGGTGGGCAGGGCGGCGGTGAGCAGGTACCGGTCGTCGACGGTCAGCTCGACCGGCCCGGCGAGCACCGCCCGCTCGGTGGGGTTGGTGATCACCAGGGTGGCGTAGACCTTCTCCTCGACCGAGGGGACGGTGACGTACTCGGGCCGGACGGACACCGGGATCTCGTCGATGGTGACGGTGTGCCAGGTGGCGTCGGACGGGATGTCGGCGGGCGCGGCGGCGTCGAAGCGGTGGTCGAAGGAGCCGGCCGAGACGCGCGGCGGCACGGCGTGGTGCGGCAGGGGGAGGCCGTGCAGCCCGGCGTCGTACGGGCCGGTGTTGTGCAGCCCGGAGCCGTACGGGCCGGCGCCGTACGGGGCGGCGCCGGGGGTCCGGTGGGCGCTGCCGGGGCGGGCGGACGGGCGGCGCAGGGTGCCGCGGCGGTCGGCGGCGGCGTCCGGGCCGAGCAGTTCGAGGGCCGGGTAGTCGAGCAGCAGGTCGTCCGGGACGGGGGGAGCGGGTGGGGTGGTGGACGGGGCGGGGGCGGCTCCGCTGCCTCCGGGGGCTCCGGCGAGCAGGAAGTCGGGGGCGTCGAAGGCCGCCCCGCCGAGCTCCAGGCCCTCGGGCGCGGCGGCGGCCCGGCGGGCCCGTGCCGAGCGGGCGGCGGGTGCGGGCGGCGGCGGGGGCGCGGGGGAGGGAGCCGGTCCGCCGTAGCCGGCGAAGGCGGGGGGCTCGTCGGCCGAGCGGAGTCCGCCAGGCGCTTGGGGGCGGGTCGCGGCGGCCGGGGCGATGGCCGGGGTGGCGGCCAGGATGACGGGGGCGGCGGGTCGTGGTTCGGTGGCGGCCGCGCCCGGTCCGCGTCCACCCGGCAGCGGGCGCGGGCCGACCGCGTCGTAGCCGGCGAACAGGTCGGACAGACCGGCCGGGGGCTCGCGCCAGCCGGACGGCGGCGGGGTCGGCTGGCTGCGGCCGATCCGGAGCGAGCGCAGCTTGGGCAGGTCGGTGCGCCGGTCCAGGTCGGCGGTGGAGAGGGCGAGCCGGACGCCGGTCCAGTCCTCGCCGGTCAGCTGGGCGACGGAGGCGCGCAGGACCAGTCGGCCGGTGTCGGCGCCCGACCGGTAGGACAGCCGGTAGGACGGCACCCAGCGGGCGGCCGGGACGGCGTACTCCAGTTCGAGTTCGAGTTCGAGATCGGACGCGCCGTCGGGGCCGGGAGCGGGGGCGGGGGCGGAATCGCCGTCGGGGCCGGGGCCGGGGGCGCCCTCGGCGGTAGGCGGGGGAGCGAGGGCGAGGGTGAGCAGGACGGTCGCCGCCGTCTCCACCGTCGCGGAGCGGTCAGCGCTCGACGAGCGGGCCAGTCGGTCGGTGAGCAACTCGGTTTCGTGCTGGGCGAGTTCGAGGGCATGGTGCAGTTCCTCGGCGCGCCCGTGGAGTGCGGTGAGGCGTTCGTCGACGAACTCGGCCAGCTCCAGCCAGGCGTCGGCGGGCGTCCGGCGGAGCTGCTCGTCCCGGCGCCGGGCCGGTGGGACGGCGCGCAGGGCGGCGGTCTCGTCGATGGCGGCGAGGACCAGCCGGTGGCGTTCCCGCAGGGCGCTCTCGCGCTCCCGGGCCTCGTTGAGCTCGCGGCGCAGTTCGGGCAGCTCGGACGGTTCGCGGAGCTCGGTGACGGCTTCGAGCCGGGCCTCGGTGACCGCGGCGCCGGCCGGGCCGGCGAGGACCCGGGCGCGCAGCGAGCCCTGGTCGATCCCCTTGGGCAGGCCGGTCAGCCGGAGCCGCCCGCCAGGGGGCACGGCCACCCGGGTCCGGCGGCGGCAGACCGCGCCGGCGGCGTGGACGACGACGGAGTCGAGCACGGAGGGCACGGAGGGCACGGAGGGGATGGAGGGCACGGAGGGGGCAGAGGGAATCGAGGGGACGGGAGGGACGGTGGGGACGGTTTCGGAGCTCCCGTCGTGCGGTCGATGCTGGTCGCTGCTGTGTGGATCGTTCACCCGGCGAACCCCTTCGTCGTGCTGCCGTCGGCGCCGAACGCGCCGGGCCACCCCTTGGGCGGCCCATCCTGCCGTGCGTCGGCGCCCGCGTCCCCGGTTTTCCGCCGCGCGTGGCGTCCCGGGCGCCGTGGCGTGCGCTCCGTGGCGCGGGCCGGGGCGCGGGTCGGGACGTGGGGGTCGTGGCGGGGACACCCGGGGCGGACGCTTCCGCGTGAGTGGGGACGGGCGGGAGCGCGGCACGGTTGCGGCCGGTGGCGACCGGAGGCGGCCGAGTCGGCCGAAGTCGGCCGGGGGTGACCCCGGGTGACCGCGCGGGAGGCGGGGATGGGGGAGGATGGGGCGGTCCCGTCCGTGCGGTTCCGTGCGGTTCCGTTCCGTGCAGTCCCGTGCAGTTCCGTGAGGAGAGCCACCCCGCCATGCGCACAGTCGCCGTCGTCGGTACCGGACTCATCGGCACCTCCGCCGCGCTCGCCCTCACCGGACGGGGCCTGACCGTCCACCTGGAGGACGCCGACCCGGACGCCGCTCGCACCGCCGCGTCCCTGGGCGCGGGCACCACCGAGCCCGCGGACGGCCCGGTCGACCTCGCGATCATCGCCGTCCCGCCGGCCCTGGTCGGCAAGGTGCTCGCCGACTGCCAGCGCCGCGGCCTGGCGCGCTGGTACACCGACGTCGCCAGCGTCAAGGCCGGGCCGCGCGCCGAGATCGCCGCGCTCGGCTGCGACACCGTCCACTACATCGGCAGCCACCCGATGGCCGGGCGGGAGCGGTCCGGCCCGCTGGCCGCCCGCGCGGACCTGTTCGAGGGCCGGCCGTGGGTGCTCACCCCCACCCCCGACACCGACACCGAGACGCTGAACGCCGTCCTCGAAGTGGTCGCGCTCTGCGGGGCCATGCCGATCGTCATGGACGCCGCGGCGCACGACCGCGCGGTCGCCCTGGTGTCGCACGCCCCCCAGTTGCTCTCCTCGCTGGTCGCCGCCCGGCTGGAGCACGCCGACGAGACGGCGATAAGGCTCTCCGGCCAGGGCGTCCGGGACGTGACCCGGATCGCCGCCTCCAACCCCGCGATGTGGGTGGACATCCTGTCCGCCAACGCGGGCGCCGTCGCCGACGTGCTGGAGGAGCTCGCCACCGACCTCGGCGGGACCGTCGCCGCGCTGCGCGCCCTGCAGGCCGCCGAGGAGGCCGAGCGGCGCGGCGGCGCCGCCGGGATCGAGGCCGTGATGCGGCGCGGCAACAGCGGCCAGGCCCGGATCCCCGGCAAGCACGGCGCGCCGCCCACCCGGTACGAGACGGTCGCGGTCGTCCTCGGCGACCAGCCCGGCGAGCTGGGCCGGCTGTTCGGCGAGGTCGGCGCGGCGGGCGTCAACATCGAGGACGTCGACATCGAGCACTCGACCGGCCAGCAGGTGGGCTTCGTCCAGCTGTCGGTGGCGCCGACGGCGGTGCGGCCGCTGACGGCGGCGCTGCGGGCGAGCGGCTGGAGCGTCCGGGACTGAGGCTTCGGGTCGGCGGGCGGTGAGGTCTCGCTGCGGCCCTCGGTAGTCGTCCGGTGACCGGCGGGACCGGGTCGGGCGGCGGTCCATTAACCTTGAGGGAGACCATCCCCCGGCTCCCCCGCACATCGGGCCGCCATGCTCGGGTATCCCGAGCTCAGCGATTCAGTGATTCAGAGATTCAGAGATTCAGAGAGAGGTTCGCGCCGTGGAAACTGCCGACCGAGCGCACGCCCCGGTCGTCGTCGCCATCGACGGACCCTCCGGCTCCGGCAAGTCGACCGTCTCCCGGGCGGTCGCCGCCCGGCTGGGCCTGAGCTTCCTGGACACCGGTGCGATGTACCGGGCGATGACCTGGTGGATGCTGGCCAACGACGTCGACGTGGACGACCCGGAGGCGGTGGCCGTCGCGTGCGGCAAGCCGGTGATCGTGTCCGGCACGGACGCGGACGGCCCGACCATCACCGTGGACGGCCGGGACGTCTCCGGCCCGATCCGCGGCCCCGAGGTGACCGCGCAGGTCAGCGCCGTCGCCGCGGTGCCGGCGGTGCGCACCCGGCTGGTCGAGCTGCAGCGCGGCTGCGCCGAGGTCGCCGAGCGCGGCATCGTCGCCGAGGGCCGGGACATGGGGAGCGTGGTCTTCCCGGACGCCACCGTCAAGATCTTCCTGACCGCGTCGGAGACGGCCCGGGCCGAGCGCCGCGCGGCCGAGCTGCGGGCGAAGGGCGTCGACGAGGCGACCATCGTCGCGATGGCCGCCGACCTGGCCCGCCGGGACAAGGCGGACTCGTCGCGGGCGACCGCGCCGCTCACCCAGGCCGCGGACGCGGTCCGGGTGGACACCAGCGACCTCACCCTGGAGCAGGTGATCGACCGGATCGCCGCCCTGGTGGCGGAGCGGGCGGGCACCGCGCTCTCCACGGTCTGACAGCCGTCTGGGCCTGACAGCCGTCGGGGCCTGACAACCGTCGGGCTCCGGTCGAGGACCGGCTCCGGCCGGTGGATCCACGTGATCCAGCGTGATCCACCGTGATCCACCTGATGTACGGGGTGCCAAGGCGGCACCCGGAACCATTCGCGCTGCCCCGGTGGGGCAGGTACGCACGGCACGTCCCTGGGAAGGGCCGGGCCGGGAAACGGACAACACGAACATGACCGCAGAGCACTCCACCGCCGGCCCCGGCGAACTGGACGCCTCCGACTACGCCGAGTACATGGCGCTCGCCGCCGAGGAGGGCTTCGACCTCGACGACATCGACGGCTTCGGCGACGGCAGCCACGTCCCGCTGCCGGTGCTGGCCGTCGTCGGCCGCCCGAACGTCGGCAAGTCGACCCTGGTGAACCGCATCATCGGCCGTCGTGAGGCCGTCGTCGAGGACAAGCCCGGCGTCACCCGCGACCGCGTCACCTACGAGGCCGCCTGGAACGGCCGCCGCTTCAAGGTCGTCGACACCGGCGGCTGGGAGATCGACGTCCTCGGCATCGACGCCATGGTCGCCGCGCAGGCCGAGCTCGGCATCGAGCAGGCCGACGCGGTGCTGTTCGTGGTCGACGCCACGGTCGGCGCCACCGACACCGACGAAGCCCTGATCAAGCTCATCCGCCGGGCCGGCAAGCCGACCGTGCTCTGCGCCAACAAGGTCGACGGCCCCTCCACCGAGGCCGAGGCCGCCTACCTCTGGTCGCTCGGCCTCGGCGAGCCGTTCCCGGTCTCCGCCCTGCACGGCCGCGGCTCCGGCGACCTGCTCGACGCCGTCATGGCCGCGCTGCCCGAGGCCCCGCCGCAGACCTTCGGCGACGCCGCCCCCGGCGGCCCGCGCCGCATCGCGCTGATCGGCCGGCCGAACGTCGGCAAGTCCAGCCTGCTCAACAAGGTCGCCGGCGAGGAGCGGGTGGTCGTCAACGAGCTGGCCGGCACCACCCGTGACCCGGTCGACGAGATGATCGAGCTCGGCGGCAAGACCTGGAAGTTCGTCGACACCGCCGGCATCCGCCGCCGGGTCCACCTGACCGCCGGCGCCGACTTCTACGCCTCGCTGCGCACCACCGCCGCGCTGGACAAGGCCGAGGTCGCGGTCGTCCTGATCGACGCCAGCGAGACCCTCGCCGAGCAGGACACCCGGATCATCTCGATGGCCGTCGAGTCCGGGCGCGCCGTCGTCGTCGCCTACAACAAGTGGGACCAGCTGGACGAGGAGCGCCGCTACTACCTGGAGCGCGAGATCGAGCGCGATCTCGTCCAGGTGCAGTGGGCGCCGCGGGTCAACGTCTCGGCGAAGACCGGCCGGCACATGGAGAAGCTCGTCCCGGCGATCGAGACCGCGCTGGAGGGTTGGGAGACCCGTATCCCGACCGCCCGCCTGAACGCCTTCCTCGGCGAGCTGGTGGCCGCCCACCCGCACCCGATCCGCGGTGGCAAGCAGCCGCGCATCCTGTTCGGCACCCAGGCGGGCGCCCGTCCGCCGCGCTTCGTGCTGTTCGCCTCGGGCTTCCTGGAGGCCGGGTACCGCCGGTTCATCGAGCGCCGGCTGCGTGAGGAGTTCGGCTTCGTCGGCACGCCGATCTCGATCTCGGTGCGGGTGCGGGAGAAGCGCAAGAAGAAGTAGTGGTGGACGGCCGTAGTCGGCCGTAGTCGGCCGTAGTCGGCCGTAGTCGTCCGGACGGCGGGAGCCGTCGGGCGATGGAGTAGGGGAAGGGCCCCGTCACCCGGTTTCGCGACCGGGGGCGGGGCCCTTCTTCTTGCGCTTGCGCTTGTTCTTGTTCCAGGCCGGCGGCGGTTCAGTGGTGGCTGCCGCTGCGGCCCGGGGGGAGGGAGAGCAGGCTGCGGTGGCGGCCGCCGGTGGTCGCGCCCGGGCCGCCGGGGCCGCCGTGACCGAAGGCGGTGCCCGAGCCGGGCGCGGGCACCGGGACGGTCACCGGCATCGGTGCGGGGACGGAAACGGGGACCGGCATCGGCTGCGGGACCGGGCCCAGGTACCCGGCCGCGACCCAGCCCTGGCCGGTGCCGAACTGGCCGCCGCCGAACTGCGCCTGGGGAGTGGCGGGTTGGGCGGGGGAGTGGCCCTGACCGTGGCCGAGGCCGTCGGCGGGGTGGCCGCCGTGACCGCCGTGGGTCGCGTGTACGGCCTGGCCGCCGTGGGTGTGGGCGTGGCCCTGGGTGTGGCCGTGACCGTGGGCGTGCCCGTGGTCGTGCGCGAGGTGCTGGCCGAGCGGTCCGTGGTGGCCGGTGTGCGCGGCATGACCGGTGTGGCCGCTGTGACTGGTGTGACCGGTGTGGCCGGTCTGGTCGGGGCCGCTCTGCTGGCTGGGCATGAACTGCGGGATGCCGATCGCCTGACCCGCGTACGTCTGGAACGTCTGGTGCTGCGGCGGGTACGGGCGCGGGTCGGCGAGCACCGGATAGCCGTCCCGGACGGCGAAGCCGGCGAACTTCAGGTCCTCCTCGCCGGACCGGTCGCCCGGCAGCGCGCGGAAGAGGCGACGGTACTCGGAGTACAGCTCGTCGTAGATCGGCGTCGCGGAGTGCGGGTGCTCCGCGTCGTACGACGGGCGCATGCCCGGGATCGCGCGGGAGGCGGTGGCGGACCGCCGGGGGGCTGCGGGGACGTCGTAGCTGTACACGCAGGGCCCAACGAGCGAGGGCGCCGGGGGATGCGGGGTCCCTCGGCCCGGGCGGAAGGTGGCCTATGCCGATCGGCAGGGGCGCGCGCGGACGCGCGCGGGCACGTCCGGACGCGTGCGAGGTGTGCGGGCGCGCGGGCGTGCGTGAGCGTGCACGGGACGCGCACGGGACGCCGCGCACGCTCACGCCGCGCTGCCGATCGGGACGGGCCGCCTTCCGGCCGGGGCGGGCGGGGCCGGCCGGGGCCGGGGCCGGTTGTTCGGGTCTCGGCCCGGGTGCCGGCTCGGGTGCCGGCTCAGGTGCCGGCGAGCGGGAGGGAGGCGGCCACCACCTGGCCGAGGGCCACCGCGCGCTCCAGCGCCTGGCGCAGCAGGTCCTCGCGCGGCTGTCGGCCGACCATGCCGGCCGGGACGGCGTACATGGTCACCTCGCCGAGCTGGCTGGCGGTGAACCGCCAGGCCTCGGTCACCTGGAGCGGCTGGTGGGCCTGCCACCAGCCGGTGCTGCCGCCGGCCGCGGCGGGCTGGAGGATCGCGTGCAGCTTGCCCATCGCGACCAGCACCGACCAGCCGGGCAGCTGGTCCGGCGTCTTGTCGAGGTCGGTGACCGGCTGGAAGCCGGCGTCCTGGAGCAGGTCGAGGAACTCGTCCTCGCCGCTGGTGTTGCCCGGGCGGCCGACCGGTCCGGTCGGTTCGACGACGAGCGAGGCGTGGCCGGCGTCGCCGTGCAGGACCAGCCCGCAGGTGATGCCGAGGATCGCGGCCTGGCCGGGCGCGCCCGACCGGTCGGCGGCCGGGTCGGACGCCCCGCCGGGCGTCGCCCCGGAGGCCGGGGCCGGGATCGGCGGCTGCGGCTGGGCGGCGGGCGCGTCGCCCTGGGCCTGGCTGATGCTGCGGACGGCGCCGACCAGCTGCTCCTCGGAGACCGGGACCACCTGGGACGGGATGCAGCGGGCGTGGGCGAAGGCGAGCACGGCCGTCTCCTCGCCGACGAACAGCACGGTGCTGGTGGGCTCCTGGAGCGCGTCGCCGGGGGTGCGGCAGGAGGTGCACTCGTAGTTGTCGGGCGCGTGGGCGCCGCCGAGCAGGCGGTCGGCCTCGTCGTCGCCGATCTCGGATCGGACTTCGTCGCTGACGTCGAGCATGCGCGGCACTGGGTCTCCTCGGTGCGGTGGGTCGGGGGCGCGGACGGTCGGGTCTGTTCGAGCCGGAGGCGGGGCGGATCCGGCCGCCCTTACCAACGGGCCCCTGTGGCAGGGGTCACGGGTGGGGGGTCCGGGTGACGGGAATTGCCCCTGATTCGATCGCGGAGGGTTTTCTGGGCGTCGCAATCTGTCGATCTCGGTGGCGGGACTGCCGGAATGAAACCGTGAGGTGAGTCACGGGTCGGCGATGTTTGATCTAGGAAATGACGGTTAAAACGGACAAATCGGACAGGATTGCATGGTCGTTACCGCTGGTAACGCCTTGCTGAGCTGGGGAGACCGTCCGGTGTTTGGATCCCCGGCGGCCCGACTCGTAGCTTCATTGGCGGTGCAACGAGCACCACCCGGGTTCACCCCCGACGCACGGCCCGCTGGTTCACCCCGGCGCGGACGGTGCCCGCCGACGCGACCGCTCGAACAGGTCGCCGGTGTGTGGCGGGTGGCCGGGGCGGCACGGGACGTCCGACGCGTCTCCGGCCGCCCGACGGACGCGGCGCGCGCTTTCCGGACCCTCCCAGGGCTTGGTTCCGCATGCCCGCCCGGGGCTGTCGAGAGGAACCCCATGACCTTCCGTAACGAGACCGCCGCTGCCACCTCCTCCACCGTCACCAAGCGCAACCGCGTTCGGATGGCTGTCGTGGCCGGTGCCGCTGTCGCGGCCCTGCCGGTGGCCGGCCTCGTCACGGCCACTTCGGCCTCTGCCGCCTCCGTCTCCACCTGGGACGCTGTCGCCCAGTGCGAGAGCGGTGGCAACTGGGCCATCAACACCGGCAACGGTTTCTATGGCGGTCTGCAGTTCACCTCCAGCACCTGGGCCGCCTTCGGTGGCACCGCCTACGCCTCGCAGGCCAACCTGGCCACCAAGGCGCAGCAGATCGCCGTCGCCGAGAAGGTCCTCGCCTCGCAGGGCCCGGGCGCCTGGCCCGTCTGCTCCGTCAAGGCCGGTCTGACCAAGGGCGGCACCCCGGCCGCGGTCGACACCGCCGCCCCGGCGACCACCGCCCCCGCCGCGAAGCCGGCCGCCCCGGCCGCCACCGCGACCCCGAAGGCCGCCGCGCCGAAGGCCACCGAGGCCCCGAAGCCGGCCGCCCCGAAGGCCACCGAGGCGCCCAAGGCCGCCGCCAAGGCTGCCGAGGCCCCGAAGGCCGCCGCCGTCGCGCCGAAGGCCGACGCCGCGAAGGCCGACGCCGCCGCGAAGTCCGGCAAGTCCTGGACCTCGAACGACGCCAAGCAGGTCGACGGCACCTACACCGTCAAGACCGGCGACACCCTGAGCAAGATCGCCGCCGGGCTGGGCGTCGACTGGCACGACCTGTACAACAAGAACGTCAAGGTCATCGGTGCCAACCCGGACCTCATCCTCCCGGGCCAGGCCCTGACCGTCTGATCGGTCTGATCCGGCTGGTCGGTCTGATCGTCTGATCCGATGTCCTGATGGCCGCCTCCCCGCACGACGGGGAGGCGGCCGTCGGCGTGTCACGGGCCCGTTGCGCCGCGGGCGGCCCGTTGTCGGACGGGTGAGCGAGGATGGGGGAGTGACCCAGGGAGAGTTGTTCGGTTCCCCCGGTTCCGTCCCCTCCGACGCTCCGGGGCCCGAGCGGGAACGGTCCGAGCCGGCGCCGGGCGCGGTGCTGCTCCCCGGCTGGCTCGACGCGTCCGAGCAGCTCCGGCTGGTCGCCGCCTGCCGCGCGTGGGCCCGGCCGCCGGCGGGCCTGCACGCCGTCCGGATGCCCACCGGCGGGATGATGTCCGTCCGGATGGTCAGCCTGGGCTGGCACTGGTACCCGTACGGCTACTCGCGGACCGCCGCCGACGGCACCCCGGTCAAGCCGTTCCCGTCCGAGCTCGGCGCACTCGCCCGGCGTGCGGTCGCCGACGCGTACGGCCCGGACGGCGGCGGGATCGCGGGCGCGGCCGGGTACGAGCCGGACATCGCGATCGTCAACCACTACCCGCACGGCGCGAAGATGGGCCTGCACCAGGACCGCGACGAGCGGACGGACGCGCCGGTCGTCTCGCTGTCGCTCGGCGACACGTGCGTCTTCCGGCTCGGCAACACCGAGACCCGGACCAGGCCGTGGACCGATCTGGAACTGCGCAGCGGGGACCTGCTGGTCTTCGGCGGTCCGGCCCGGTTCGCCTACCACGGGGTGGTGCGGACGCTGCCGGGGACGGCGGACCCGGCGCTGGGACTGGCGCTGACCGGGCGGCTCAACATCACCGTGCGGCAGTCCGGGCTGTGAGCGGGCCGTTCGTGGTGGGGTACCGGCGCCGGTCCCGGGGGAAGCCGGGCGTCAGCCGACCGATACTGTTCGACTTCGTTCGAGTGAATCGGCGGACGAAGGCCTGGCGTGGGGGAATGCCCCGGCTCGCTGAAGAATTCGATTGAGCTGGAGAATTCGAGAGAACGGGTTGCCGGCAGCCGGGCGGAAGACCTCCGGTCCGGGCGGCGGCCCGGAGAGGACGTGTCCCATGGGTACCCCCGTCGACGATCTCGTCGCACTGCTGGACCTCGAGCAGATCGAGCTGAACATCTTCCGCGGCCGCAGCCCCGAGGAGGCGCTCCAGCGCACGTTCGGCGGGCAGGTCGCCGGGCAGGCGCTGGTCGCGGCGGGCCGCACCGTGGACGGCGACCGGCCGGTCCACTCGCTGCACGCGTACTTCCTGCGCCCCGGGGTGCCGGGCCTGCCGATCGTCTACCAGGTGGACCGGCTCCGGGACGGCCGCTCGTTCACCACCCGCCGGGTGCTGGCGATCCAGGGCGGTCGGTCGATCTTCGCGCTGACCGCGGACTTCCACACCCCCGAGCCGGACAGCATCGAGCACCAGTACCCGATGCCCGCCGTCCCGGCCCCCGAGGAGCTGCCGAGCGCGCTGGAGGAGGTCGGTTCGCGGCTCGGCGAGCTGCCGCCGTTCATCAGCCGGCGCCAGCCCTTCGACATCCGCTACGTCGACCGGCTGCGCTGGCGCACCGAGGACCTGGCCGGCGTCGAGGCACGCAGCGGCGTCTGGCTGCGGACCAACGGCGAGCTGCCGGACGACCCGCTGATCCACGTCTGTGCCCTCACCTACGCGAGCGACATGACCCTGCTGGACGCGGTCCGCGCCCCCGTCGAGCCGCTCTGGGGCACCCGGCATTTCGACATGGCCTCGCTCGACCACGCGATGTGGTTCCACCGGCCGTTCCGCACCGACGACTGGCTGCTCTACCAGCAGGAGTCGCCGATCGCGCACGGCGCCCGGGGCCTCGCCCGCGGCCAGATCTACGACCGCAGCGGCCAGCTGGTGGTGTCGGTGGTGCAGGAGGGCCTGTTCCGCCGCATCAAGGACTGAACGTCGCCGCCGGCCTGGTGGCGGCGGCGTCGATATGACGGACACATTGATTGATGTGACGACTGTGCGACGGGATCCGGCGAAGGGAATGCCCCACCCGGGTGTCCGATGTTCGATGGGGTGACGGAGAGACGGACGGCCCGCCCGGCGGGCCCTGGACCGAGCGGGAGGGCGTGCCGATGACGGCGACGGCCGCGGAGGAATGGAAGCACTGGAGCGACGGGCGGGCCGCGTCCGTCAGCGCACAGCACGGGCAGCTGGCGCTCACCGGCACGTACTGGCTGGCGCCCGAGCCCACGGAGATCCCCGGCCTGCCCGGCCAGTGGTGGACGGACCCGGAGGGCATCCGGGTCCGGGCGGCCGCGGCCGACGGCCTCACCGTCGCCGGCGCGGCGGCCCCCGTCGACGGTGAGGTGCTGCTCCGTCCGGACACCGACCCGGCGGGGGACACCGCCGCGCTGGGCGACCTGCTGCTCGTCCCGATCGAGCGCGAGGGCGAGCTGGCCCTGCGGGTCTTCGACCCGGCGGCGCCCCGGCGGGTGTCCTTCGCCGGCATCTCCGCGTACCCCTACGCGCCGGAGTGGGCCGTCCCGGCGGTCTTCACCCCGTTCGAGGGCGAGGAGGAGCAGGCGGTGGTCGTCCCGAACGCCGACGGCCGGGAGCGCCCGCTGGCCGTCAGCGGCCGGATCACGTTCACCGTCGCCGGCGAGCACCACTCGCTGACGGTCGGCCGCTCGGGCAGCGGTCTGAGCGGCGTGATCGCCGACGCCACCAGCGGCCGGGACACCTACCGGTTCCGCTTCATCAGCCTGCCGGAGCCGGACGCGGACGGTCGCACGGTGCTCGACCTCAACCGCGCCTACCTGCCGCCGTGCGCCTTCGCGGACCACTTCATCTGCCCGTTCCCGCCACCCGGCAACCGGCTGGAGCTCGCGGTCGAGGCGGGCGAGAAGCAGGTCCTCACCCGGTAGCGCCACCCGCCGCTGTCGCCGGGGCGGCTTGCCCGCCCGTCCCGGCGCCGTGGTGGACCTCACCTCACCGCCCATCCAGGTCAACGCAGGTGGCGGGCGACTGCCCTGACCCCGGTCGGTGGTGCCGGCGGGAGGAAGCGGACGATGGAACCCGTGTCAACCAATCATCCTGCCAATCAGCTCCCCACCGACGAGGCCCCGTCACCGACCTCCCCTTCCCCCACCTCCTCCCCCTCCCCCTTGCCCTCCCCCTCGCCCTGGTACCGGCGTGCCGCCCGCGGCGCCTTCGCCGACCTGACCCCGCTGCGCGACCACGCCGACTACCGGCGGGTCTGGTTCGGGCAGTCCGTCTCCTCGGTCGGCCAGCAGATGACGGCCGTCGCCGTCTCCGTCCAGGTCTACGACCTGACCGGCTCCGCCTTCGCGACCGGCCTGGTCGGCCTCTTCTCCCTCTTCCCCCTGGTGGCCTTCGGCCTCTACGGCGGCGCGATCGCCGACACCGTCGACCGCCGCCGACTCGGCCTGATAGGCGCGGCGGGCCTCGCCGCCGTCTCCGCCGTCCTGGCCGCCCAGGCGCTCGCCGGCCTCGGCCTGGTCGCGGTCCTCTACGCCGCCGTCGCCGCCCAGGCCGCCTTCTTCGCACTCGCCTCGCCCGCCCGGTCGGCGATGATCCCGCGCCTCGTCCCGGAGCACCAACTCCCCGCCGCCAACGCCCTGAACACCGTCAGCATGAACCTCGGCCTCACCGTCGGGCCCATGATCGGCGGCGTCCTCATCGGCGCCTACGGCGTCCAGGCCGCCTACCTCGTCGACACCGCCGCCTTCGGCGCCACCATCTACGCGATGTGGCGCCTGCCCGCGATGCTTCCGCAGGGCGAGCGCAAGGGCCGCGCCTCCGTCCTCGACGGCCTCCGCTTCCTGCGCGAGCAGCCCAACCTGCGCACCAGCTTCCTCGCCGACCTGGCCGCGATGATCTTCGGCATGCCGCGCGCCCTGTTCCCGGCCATCGCGGTCACCTTCTACGGCGGCGACGCCCGCACCGTCGGCCTGCTGGTCGCCGCCCCCGCCGTCGGCGCCCTGGCCGGCGCCCTCTTCTCCGGCTGGGTCGGCCGCGTCCGCCGCCAAGGCGTCGCCGTGCTGGCCTCCGTCATCGCCTGGGGCCTCGCCATCGCCGCCTTCGGCCTGGTCCGCAACCTCTGGCTCGGCCTCTTCCTCCTCGCCGTCGCCGGCTGCGCCGACACCGTCAGCATGATCTTCCGCAACACGATGATGCAGGTCGCCGCCCCCGACGAGATGCGCGGCCGCCTCCAGGGCGTCTTCATCGTGGTCGTCGCCGGCGGCCCCCGCCTCGGCGACTTCGAATCCGGCGCCGTCGCCTCCCTCACCAGCCCCGCCGTCTCCGTCGTCAGCGGCGGCCTCGCCTGCGTCGCCGCCATCCTCCTCCTCGCCGCCCGCCGCCCCGCCTTCCTCCGCTACGACGCCCACCACCCCACCCCCTGACCCCCACCCCGCGCCCCCACCCCTGCACCCCCGAACCTGGCAGCGAGCACCCCCCGACGTGCTGTATTGTTTTCCTCGTCGCCGGGAAAACCGGCCGACAAGGTCGAGAAACCCAAGGCCGAGCCCCCCAGGCTCAGCCCAGGGCCACGAGACCACGGGACGTGGCGCAGCTTGGTAGCGCACTTGACTGGGGGTCAAGGGGTCGCAGGTTCAAATCCTGTCGTCCCGACGTATGTGACCAGCGGGTCTGTCAGAAATGACGGGCCCGCTGTTCTCGTTCGGGCGGACGGTGGTGGCGGATGCCGTGGATCCGGTGATGGTCAGCCAGCTATGTGACGTTCGCGAGGGCTGACGGCGGCGAGGCGTCGTCCAGCGCCTGGCAGAGCGCGGTGACCGCGTCGCGGGTGACGTGCGGGAGTAAGTGGCCGCAGATGTTGACGGTGGTCGACAGTGTCGAGTGCCGCAGCGTCTTCGATGCCACGGCCAGTGGAACATCTGAGCTGATCATGCTGCTGGCGGCCCGTGTGCCGCAGATCGTGCACACCAATTCTGGGGAGAGCGATCTCTGCGGACCTGCGGCGCAGCGTGACCAAGAGCCGTTGCGGGCGTAGCGGCGTGCCGTCCGGCTGGCAGAGCATGAACCATTCGAGCGGGGCGCACCCGCGCGGCCTCACTGATTCAGTTGCGGCTCGCCTTGGTCTTCGGATGTCCGAGGTGGAGGTTGTTGTCGACGGCGGTGAGGTTCCACCGCACCAGCGGCACCCGCTCGGCCAGGTGTACATCGGGCCAGTGCAGCCCCAGGAGCTCCCAGCGGCGCATTCCCGTTCCCATCTGAAGCTAGCAGTGCAGGACCGGTGTTGAAGTGGTGCCCGAGGACGGCCTGTGAGCTCTCCGGGTTCTCGATGAGGGTGAGCACGCTGCCGTCGCCGACAACAGCATTGCTGAACCTGGCAGGTCGGCTTTTGGAGGGAGCCGCTGGCATTTGCGGCGGCGCGCAGGAGGGTGGCGCCGTTGAGCCGGTCCCGCCCGCTGAGGGGGGACCGGTGCAACGAGTCTGCGACCGGGTTGCAATGGTGGGTCGACGAACTGGTGCTGCACCTTGACCGTGGCCGGTACGAGCTTTCATCGGCACGCTGGACTATGCCGGCGACGAGGCGCCCGCTGGAGTCTGCTCTCCTGCGGTAGCTCTGTGGGCGACCCGACCCGTTTCGTCCTCGACGTGATGGGCCACCTGATGGACGTCGGCGGCCACGCGGATACCCGGGAGCTGATCGGCTGCAGCGCGCAGGCAGCATGCCTCGCAGCAGTAAGTCCGTTTTGAGACAATGAAGTTGATGTGACGAATTGTGGCAATGTTGTACGATCGCGAGCGCTGCCAGTACTAGAGGTCGCGTGGCGGCACAAGTGAACTCTCGGGCGGGCTTGGGGGCTGGGTCGGTGGCGGATAGCGGGTCTGCGCTCCGCGGCGCCTACTTGAGCACGGAAGGGGGCTGGCGGAAGCTGCCCGAGTGGGCCGTATGGTTCACCCGGGCCGGCCGATGGGCCGCCGAGCTGAGTGAGGCCGGTGACAGCGCCGTCGTGGCGTTGTCCGTCCCAGCCCGTGAGTACGCCGCCGTGCTTCTCGCGCTGGGTTCGGTGGACCGGACGTCATGGACAGCGCGATCGCGTGCCGAGCGGGAGCTCGGATTCGAGCAGGCATGGGACCTCCCGGCAGGGACCTGCGTTCGGATCGTGCCTGCGGACTTACCAGGTGCGGGGAAACGCGCATATTCGGGCCTTTTCCTGAGGGCCGTCGAGAACCATCACGGGAAGGTCTACGAGCTGTCGGGCCGCCCGGGCCCCGGCGGGCGACCAGGCATGGTGTCGTGGTTCCCGGCTGATCAGTACCGGATTCAGACGCTGCCCTGGCCCGATCAGCCCGGGGACTACACCGACCGCAACCGTTTCAGCGAGGAAACCGGGGCACCGGGCGGCGCCAGCGGGCTGCTGACGGGCCCCCTGGACGAGTACTACCGGCACTGCTCGCTCGACTGCGTACTGGTGGGGGTCGTGAGCACGGTTCTGGCGGAGGCGCAGGAGGTTGCCGCGGCTCCGGGCCGTCCCGGTCTGTCCCTTCAAGAGCTGATGCGTTTGCGCGACGTGCACTCGCCGGGCACCCACTACCGCAGCGTCGTTCTGTCGAGCAGGAGCGATCCGGAGGAGATCCGTGGTCCAGTGCGGTCCCGCAAACCGGCCGTGGCGGTGCTGGACGGTGCCGCGACGGTACGGCGGTGGATGGCGGCGAGCCTGGCGGAGGTGACGATGGCCGTGGTTGAGCGGACGAGCCCCTCGGCCGTGGCCGCAGCGGACGCGCTCTACGCGAACCGGGCGCGCCGCCAGGCCGATCTGCCCATGCCCGACGGGCTTGTACGGGCCCTCCCTGCTGGTGTCGAGGCGCTGGCCTGGCGGACCAGGCGGAGGCAGCGGTGAGCATGCTGGATGCGGACGGTGTGTACCAGAGGGCCGACGCCGAGATAGTGGAGCAGCCGGTACGGCACTCGGGTGTCAGCGCGTTCATGTATGCGGCATCACAATTCCTGCGCGCGGTGGGAGAGTCGGAGGGCTCCGACCTGTGGCGGCAGTCATGTGCGGAGATCCGCCGCGCACGGTGGCTCATCGGGACAGTACCCCTGCCGCTCAAATCCGGCGCATTGGGACTGCGGGAGAGCGCGGAAGCCCTGGCCGGCCGAGCGAGGGTGATCGAGCGGGTCGCTGACCGCGGCTTGCTGAGGCAGTTCGACGCGGTCGCAGACGCGTTGCGGAACCTGGGTCGGGAGCGCGAGAACCCGCTGGCCCGCGGCGTGCTGAAGTACCTGGAATCGCCCGGTGCGGGCAGTGTCCTGGTGGTGGTCACCAGCCGCGCCCACCAGGACGACGCGGTGGCCGCGTTCACCGCGTTGAGGTGCCCGGTAGACGTGGGTACCGCCCGGGACCTCGCCGGGACCCGCGTGTACGGCGCCGCAGTCGTTATCGGGCCCGTGGGCTGGCTTCCGCCCGGGGTGCTGAACGCTCCGCGCGCCTCCCGGATCGGGCTGGTGCACTATGACTTCTACCGCGAGCCGCAGGACGTCTGGCCGCTGTTCGGGGAAGGACCGGTCCGGCGTGGCCGGATGCCGTCGCGGATCATCCGGCGCCCGTCCCTCCTCCTCGGGGGAGCGGAGGTTCTCCGGGCAGGCGTTCCCGAGGTCAGTGAGCCGCCGGGGCTGACCGGCTTCGATGTGCTCTCCCTGGCTGGCGAAGCGGTCGCGGGGCTGCCCGCCGACGTGCTGGAGCAGCCTGCCCCGGGCGCGCATGAGCGTGTGGCCGCTCAGGCGGCGCAGCTGGCCGACGGTTCCTTCGTACTGTTGCCCCGGGACGGGGGCGTTCAGAAGGTGCTGCTCGTCGAGGCGGACGACGAGGGCAGGCCAGCCGTCGAGGCGGTGGACGCGGCCACGGTGACGATCGGCGACGCCGTCGTACTGCGCGGCGGGTCCTATTACCAGAGCCTGGTCGAGCGCGCCGACGCCGCACTCGGCGAGGACGCCCTGATGCTGCGCGAGATCCAGCGGGTGTGGAAGGCACAACTGCGTCACCGTGTCGCCCGTCATCGGGACGGGGTCGACGGCGTCGCCACCGACCTGAAGGCCCGGGGCGCGACGACCGCCAACCTGGGCTACTGGACAGGGCCGTGGTGCATCCGGACGCGCCTCAAAGCGGACTTCACCGTGGTGATGCGCTATCTCGGACGCGGCGACGAAGCCGACCACGCTTGGGAGGCGCTGGGCCGGATCGACCACGCGCACCGCAAGGTCGGGCGTAACTACGCCGAGGCCGTCCAGCGGGCCGTCTCGGGCCGCACCTGGGAGACCTTGCAGTCCGATCAGTGGTGCGACATCTCCCTGGACGACACCGAGGCTGGCGCGCGGGTGGCCCTCGTCGACTCGCTGCTGCCCGGGCAGCTGACCGTTCCCGTGCACTACCTGTGCCGGCTCCGTTCCCTGGAGGTTCTCTGATGGCACGTATGATCCCGCCCTCGTTCGATCCAGCCGGAACGCCGAGCCCGGGGGAACGGGAGGTGTTCCAGCGGCTGCGCGATGATCCGGCGACCGGGGACTGGACGGTCCTCCACTCGCTCGGAATCGCCCAGCACCCGCGACAGATCCAGGGGGAGGCAGACTTCGTCATCATCGTCCCGGGTAAAGGGATACTCGTTCTGGAGGTCAAGGCGCATCTCCAGGTGCGGCGGCTTCCGAGCGGGGAGTGGCGCCTCGGCAATCAGCCCCTGACCAATCGGAGCCCGTTCCAGCAGGCCGACGAGGCCATGCACGGCGTCAGAAAGAAGCTCGGGGGCCCCAGCGGCGGTGCCGGTGCGGTGCCGGTTGCATGCGCGGTGCTGTTCACCCACAGCCGCTTCGCGGTGTCCGGGCCGATGGAGTGGCACTCGTGGCAGGCACTGGACACGGTCGCCTTCCGCAGCCGCTCCGTGGCGGCGCTGGTCACCGGGGTCCTGGACGCGCACCGGGCCCACCTCGCGGCCACATCGGGGGCGGCATGGTTCGACCCGGCGTCCGTGGCCCCCGATGCCGGGCAGGCTGAGCGGATCATCCGGGCTCTGCGGCCCTCGTTCGAGTTCGCCGAGCCGCCGAAGCTGAGGCGGCAGCGGATGGAGCGCGAGGCGGAGGCGTTCACCCAGCAACAGTACGAAGTGCTCGACATGATCGCCAGGAACCGGCGCTGCATGGTGGACGGTGCTGCCGGGACGGGCAAGACCTACGTGGCGGTGGAGGCAGCACGCCGCTACGCCGCCGGGGGACAGCGGGTGCTCCTGTGCTGTTTCAACCGCCACCTCGGCCGCTGGCTCAAGGAGGAGACTGCAGGCCTGCCAGGGGTGACGGCAACCAGCTTCCATTCCTATATGGCCGGGTTGGCCCCGTCCGCCCGCGATGCCGACGGCACCGGGGGCTTCTTCACCGAGGTGCTGCCCGAGGCTGCCCTGGACGTCCTTATGGAGAAGGATGAGCCCCCGTTCGATGTGCTCGTCGTGGACGAGGCACAGGACCTGATGCGTGAGTCCTACCTCGATGTCCTCGACTTCTCCGTACGGGGTGGCCTGTCCGCAGGCCGATGGCTGGGCTTCGGCGACTTCACCCGTCAGGCCCTCTACGGTTCCGACGGCGAGGGCATGGACGTCCTGCACAAACGGGCCGGAGAGCTGCCCTCGGTCACGCTGAACCACAACTGCCGGAGCGTCCCCGGCATCACGCTGTACGTGGAGGTCACCTCGGTACTCGACCCCGGATACGCGGGCACCCTGAGGCCCTCCAACGACCGCCAGGCCACGAACCTCTGGTGGGCGGACGACGAGGAGCAGCAGCGACAGCTGGCCAGCCGCCTCACGGAGCTCACCCGGGAGGGATTCTCGCCCGAGGACATCGTCGTCCTGTCTCCGCTCCGGGACGAGCTCAGTGCCGCCGGCACCTGCCGTGCCCCCAGCTGGAAGGGGCGGCTGACACCCCTGGACGTCCCGAAACCGGGATCTGTCCGGTACGGAACCGTGCACACGTTCAAGGGGCTGGACGCCCCCGCCGTCGTCCTCACCGACATCACCGCCTTCGGCACGGACCGGGACCGGGCGCTCTTCTACGTCGGTGCCTCCCGGGCCAGGGACGAGCTCACCGTGCTGATGGCCCACAGCGCACGCCCCGGATACATCAAGCAGGTTCAAGGAGCAGGCAGAGCATGACCACGGCCAGTGACAACCTCGGGGCCCGGGAGGACGTCATCGACGCCCTGCGGGCTGAGCTTATGGGCCCGGCCCCCGCGGGCAAGCCCCTCGACCAGACGTCGTTCGACGGCTGGTCCGCCGCTCGCGGACCGTGGACCGACGCTGACAGCGGCGAGGAGATCCTCGACCGTGGTCCCCTCCTTCGCTACGGTGTCGGCATCCTCTACCCGGCGACACCGGAGGACAGCGCTGGCCAGCGCGCGGACTCCAGGGCTGACGGATCGGTGGACGACGGCGAAGACGGGCAGGACGGGGAGGAGGACGAAGACGCTCCGAAGGTGCCCGAAGGCATTCAGGAGGCATACGCGCGCAAGGGAGGTCATGCCGACGACGATGACTTCGAACTCCTCGGCGCCAACGACCGGCGCCCCAGCGCCATGGGCCTTTCAATCCTCTTGGCAGGAGAACGGGCCGGTCTGCGGATCTCCGCCACTGGTGGCCGCTACCGGCGTCGGACCGTGCGTATCGGCAGCAGCGTCCGTCACTGGTGGGTCCGCGGCCCCGTCGCGGCCGTCTGGGATCTGTCGCCGGAGACGCTCGCCAGCGCGGGCCCCCTCCTGCGCAAGCCGCAGCCGTCCTCCGACACCTCGACCGGCCTCGATGGCCTGGACCTCGAACTCACCGTCCGCATCAGGCCCCACCACGACGGGCGCCTCATCACTGTCGCCCTCGTCAACCGGACACCGCTGGGCAATGGGGTCCCCGACGCTCTCAGCCTCTTCCAGACCGAGATCACCGTCGAGCCGGTACAGGGCTGGCTGGCCCCGTACCCGGAGGCGGCCGAAGCCGGAACCCACCCGGACGACGCCTCGTTCAGCCTGATCTACCGGGGCGCCTGTACCTTCGCCGTCGGACACGGCTGTGCGGCGGACTGGGACACGCCGACGGGGGAGCGCTCCTCCTGGGCCAGGGCCGATCCCATGCCGCAGTACGAAGCCCCCAGCATCACTCCCGACATCCGGCTGCCCGACGGCACCCCGCTGACCGTCTCCATGGACCAGCTGGCAGGAGATGGACCGGAAGGCCCCGATCAGCTCAGCCGGGTCGTCACCGCCTACGCACAGTGGATCGACGGGCTTGAGGAGAAGGCCGTAGGACTCGACAGGCGGTTCCAGCCGGCCGCCGCCAAGCACATCGAGGGCTGCCGCACCGCCCTGGCCAGGATGCGGGAGGGCCTCGAACTCGTCCGAGACCCCAGCACGGATGTCGGCCGCGCCTTCCGGATGACGAACCGGGTGATGCTGCGCCAGCAGCTTCGCTCTGGTGCACCCCTGCGCAGAACCCGTTACGTCAACGGCGGTTACGAGGTGGACGGCGTCCAACTGAGCGAAGACACGGCCCGCAGCCAAGGGAAGGGCAACTGGCGCGCGTTCCAGATCGCCTTCCTTCTCGCCGCTGTCCCGTCGACCGCGGACCCGTTGCACGACGACCGTGACACCGTCGACCTCATCTACTTCCCCACTGGTGGCGGCAAGACCGAGGCGTACCTGGGCCTGTCCGCCTTCACCATTCTCCTGCGCCGTCTGCGTGACTCCGCCGACGCCGGGGTCACCATCCTTATGCGCTACACCCTGCGTCTGCTGACCGCGCAGCAGTTCCTGCGTGCGGCCTCCCTCATCTGCGCACTCGAAGAACTGCGGGAAGATGAGCCGGACCTCGGGGGTCCCTTCTCTATCGGTATCTGGGTGGGTGGCGACACGACGCCCAACAAGCGTGGCGATGCGACCTCGGCCCTCGGCCGGCTCCGGTCCGGGGCCGAGGACAATCCCTTCCTCCTGCTGCGCTGCCCCTGGTGTGCAGCCCAGATGGGTCCCGTCACCGGCCAGGAAGAGAGCGGCGCGCCCCGTCGGCGTCCCCGCCGGGGCGGAAGGGGCGGTCAGGCTGCCTCCGCGAGCCGCACTCCTGTGGCCGGGTACGTCGAGTACGCGGGGACTGTACGGTTCATCTGTCCGGACTACGAGTGCCGCTTCTCGGCGGACGACACCCCGTTGCCCGTCTTCGTGACCGATGACGACCTCTACGACCGCCGGCCGACGCTCGTCATCGGCACCATCGACAAGTTCGCCCTGCTGGCCTGGCGCCCCGAGGCCCGCGCTCTGTTCGGCCTGGGGCCTTCAGGACTCGGCGCCGACGGTGCCCGGGAATTCTCGCCGCCGTCGCTGGTTATCCAGGACGAGCTGCATCTCATCGCGGGCCCACTCGGCTCCCTCGCCGGCCTCTACGAAGGCGTCATCGAAGAGCTGTGCACCGACCGGCGAAGCGGCACTCCCGTCCACCCGAAGATCGTCGCCTCCACCGCCACGATCCGTCGCCACGAGGAACAGGTGCGCGCCCTCTACGGTCGTGAGCGGGTTCACCTCTTCCCGCCGCACGGCATCGACGCCTCCGACTCGTTCTTCGCCGTATATGACCGAAACCCCGAGACCGGCCTGCTCAAGCCTGGACGGCGCTACATCGGCGTGCACGCCCCTGCTCTCGGCTCCATGCAGACCGTCCAGGTCCGCACCTTCGCGGCGCTTCTCCAGGCCGCCGGGGACCTCCCCGAGGACCAGCGCGATCCCTGGTGGACGCTGCTCGCGTTCTTCAACAGCCTCCGCGAGCTCGGCAACTCGCTCTCTCTCATGCAGTCCGACATCCCTGACTACCTGCGCACCATCAACAACCGCTCCACCACGGACCGCAGCGGCATGCGCTACCTCAACTGGGTCGAGGAGATGACCAGCCGCCTCCGGCAGGACGAGGTTCCCGAGGCCATCCAGAAGCTGGAGCGGCAACTCGTCCCGGGACAGCGGGCCGTGGACACCTGCCTCGCGTCCAGCTTGATCGAAGTCGGCATCGACATCCCCCGTCTCTCCCTCATGGCCGTCGTGGGCCAGCCCAAGAGCACCTCCCAGTACATCCAGGTCACGGGCCGTGTCGGCCGCCGGATCCCCGGTCTGGTCGTCACCCTCTACGGCGCTGGGAAGCCCCGAGACCGCAGCCACTTCGAACGCTTCCGCAGCTACCACGAGCGCTTGTACGCCCAGGTTGAGCCCACCAGCTCGACCCCGTTCGCCCCACCCGCCCTGGACCGGGCCCTCAGGGCCGTCGCCGTCGCCTACATCCGCCAGGCCGGGGGCAAGGCCGTCGACGCTCCCCTCCCATTCCCGGCCGATCGATGGGAGGAAGCCAGGAAGCTGCTGCTCGGCCGCGCTGAATTCTGTGACCCCGACGAGGCCAGCCGTACAGCGGCCCTGCTGGACCGGATGCGTAAGGAATGGGAGGCATGGCGGCCTGGAGAGTGGGGCGATTTCGGCCCCGTGGGTCACGGTCGGCTCCTGCGGCCACTCGGCCGCTACGCGCCCGAGAACCAGCGGAATCTGAGCTGGGCGATCCCCTCGTCGATGCGCGGCGTCGATGCCGAATCCGAGGTCGAGGTCACCGTGCAGTACGCGATCGAGGAAGGAAACTCATGATCCGCGGAAGTGTCCGCCGCTCCCAGCTGGTTGTCCCGTTCGGCCCTGGAGCCATGCACGTGCTCTCTGACGGCACGTCCGTCGTGACAGCGGGCCTTGACCACTGGTTTCCGACCGGGAAGGACCGCGACCGTGAGGAGTACCGGATCCACGAGTGGCGTCTGGAGCAGCACCTGGGTATCGACGCGCTCTACTCGCCGCCGGACTTCCGGGTCTGGGCAGAGGACGAGATGAACAGAAAGGTCCGTGTCCCCGTCCTCCGATTCCCTGTCTGGGGTTTCTGCCCGAGCTGCCGGACGCTGACCAGAGACCGTCTCCACGCCGACCGCCGCCCCATATGCGATCACCACGAGGGCTCCCGCCGCAAGCCCGCCATCGCCCAGGTCCCTTTCGTGGCCATCTGCGAGCGGGGACACCTCCAGGACTTCCCGTGGAACGAGTGGGTGCACCGTTCCGCCGCGCCTTCCTACCGCAGCCACGTCCTCTCACTTCGTTCCTCCGGCGGAGGAACCCTCTCAGCCCAGCGGGTCTCGTGTAGCTGCGGCGAGAGCCGGAGCCTGGAGGGCGTGACCTCGACAACGGCCAGCAGGGACAACGGCTCCTCCACCGTTCTGTCCGAGGAACTCGAACCGGGTGGACCCGCCTACTTGTGCCGGGGTGCCGCGCCCTGGCTCGGCATCGAATACGTGGGAGAGCCCTGTGGCAGTCCACTCAGGGGAAGCCTCCGGGCAGCCGCCAATGTGTACTACCCGCTTCTGAGCAGTTCCATCTTCGTGCCCGAGGACGGCAGCAGTGCCGCTGACCCCAAGGTTATGGAAGCCCTCCAGGACGGGACGATCGTTCAGGCCCGGCGGCAGGCGGCCATGTTCCTAGGAGAGGGAGTGACCCCCTCTCCGGACCTGCTCCGAAAGGTCGCCCAGGGAAACGCCTTCATCCTCGAAGGCTTCACCGACCCGCAGATCGAGGCCGGCCTCAAGGCCCTCCACGACGCCGAGACCACCGGCAGCTCCGGCTCCAGCCCTGGCGGGCCGGTCGTGGCAGAAGACCCAGCGGACTTCCGGGTCACCGAGTACCAGGCGCTGCGTGACTCCATCGAGTCCAGCGAACTCGTGGTCCGCCAGCCAGCGGCGGACTACGGCCAGCCGGTGGCCGGAGCCTTCACGCGCGTGCGGCTGGTGGAGAAGCTCCGGGAGACCCGGGTGCTCTGGGGCTTCAACCGTGTCTTCGCGGAGTCCTCATACGACCGCACGTCTCGCAAGGCCCTCCTGCGGCGTACCCCGGCCCGTCCGGGCAGTGGATGGCTTCCCGCTTACGCGGTCAGCGGAGAAGGCATCTACCTCGAACTCGGTACCGGCGCGCTCGCTCCCTGGGAGGAACAGTCCGGCGTACTTGAACGGACCGACCTACTCACCCGGCGCTTCGCCCGCCTGGCTGCGGACCGGGGGCTGCAGCAACGTGAGCTGTCACCCCGTTTCGTGCTCCTGCATACCCTCGCCCACCTGCTCATCAACCAGCTCACCTATGAGTGCGGATACAGCTCGGCCTCCCTGCGAGAACGCCTCTACGTCAGCCCTGGTGCCGACGGCATGGCAGCCCTGCTCATCTACACCGCCGCCGGCGACTCCGAAGGCACCCTCGGCGGCCTCGTCCGGATGGGACAGCCCGGCCGCCTCGAAGGCGTGCTCCAGAATGCCCTCGCACAGGCCGCCTGGTGCTCCTCCGATCCTGTCTGTATTGAAAGCCCTGGCCAGGGCCCTGGGTCCTGCAACCTCGCCGCCTGCCATAGCTGCGCCCTTCTCCCCGAAACCGCGTGCGAGGAGTACAACCGGTTCCTCGACCGGGCGCTTGTCGTCGGGGGGTTGGAACAGAGGGACGTCGGATTCTTCCCGGCATCCTGAGCTTGGCTGGTATGCCCGTGGAGCTTGATGCTTCCTGATCGAATCGGCGCGTTCGACTGCCTTGCCGATGTCGTGGTGTTTGGCCGGGTGCTTGGTCGTCGATCTGAGAGGCCGCCTCGGGCCCGGCCGGGACGGTTTCGGTGCGGCTGTCGGGTGGACGGCTGTCGCGCGGACGTTGCGAAACCTCCGGCGGACGGGGGTGAGTCGGCGGGGCTCGACCAGTCGGCCCCCGGGGGGGCCTCGGTGAGGGGAGGGTAAGACAGAGCTGGGTGTGTGCGGCGATGAGCAGGCAGCTCCGCAGGCCGACGGTGTCCGTCGCATGGCGGACCTTCGGGGCTCAGCCGAGAGGCTGCTTTATCAGCCGGAACGTGTGCTCCAGGTCGAACCCGCAGAGAAGCTTCTCTCACCAGCGGCCCTCGTCTACGGGGCGGGAGGTGATGGCCGAGTACGACAGCCAGACCGGCTTCAGGTCGCGGTCACCGGGCAGGCGGTCACCTGCAGCCGCATCAACATGCCAGGCAGAAATATCCGTTAGTCCTCGACATGCTCCAATCAGGGGAGCGGTGGGTGAGCCGGGGCACATCCGGTCCCAGGCCACCGTCTCGGCCTTGTCGTAGCGGGCGGTGTTCGCGACAGTGGTGACCCCCCGGGCTGATTCCAGGTATCGGGGCTTGGCGAAGGCCAGGACGCCGTCGTGCCGGCGCGGACGTTCGCCCTTCGGCTCACAGGCGGCGGCTCCCGCGTCGCGGAGCATGACGTGACCCGAGTAAATGCGCCCGACCAGTACGAGGGGAAGGTTGGCGGGGGGAAGAGGGGAGGGGCTCGGGGACTTGTCGGGGACCACACGTCGTTCATCGCTGCCTCTGAAGCGTCTTTCGGTGAACGAGCGGCGCGGGCTGCCGACAGGTTGACGTGCGGCGGTGGCTACGGCTGGGCGACTGCGGGCCAAGGGGGCGCAGGTTCAGATCCTGTCGTCCCGGCAGTGATGTCGGAAGGCCGTTGGCTGGGAGTATTCCCAGGCCAGCGGCCTTTTGCGTGATGTCGTATCAGGTTCGACGAGCAGTTGCGCGCGTGCTCGTGGGGGCCGCCGATCGGCGTGTTGAGGGGGCGGCGGTCGGCGGGGGCGGGGTGAGTCTCTGTTTCCCTTTTTGAGTTGTCGGTGCGTCATGTTTGCGGCGGTGAGGGGTTGTGTCGGGTTCTTGCTCGGGCGGCTCGATGTAGCGATCGTGTACTCGGTGACTGGCATTGGGTTATCTGTAGTCATCTTTGGGCCATATTTCTCTTCTATATGGCGTCAGTTGCGGTGCTAGCTTCGCAGTCATGGCGCACCAAAGGTCAGTGGGTCGGTTTTGATGGCTCCTGATCGCGACTGGGCGGCTTCGAATCGGCCGTTCTCTCCTCGAGCGGCGCGGCTGTTCAGGCGGTCCAGGCGTTCATTTCGCGCCCAGTCTTCGAGAAGAGATGCAAGTACATGAACAGGCATGCCCCGATTTCCGCCTCTGTCATAACCGCGATAGCCCTGGGGGTCGCCGTCGCGGGCCCGGCGTCGTCGGGCTGGGCTGCGGAGCCCCGACCGGAGGTCACATCCGATGCGACAACTGCCGTAGCGGCGCCTGATGTGGCGGATGATCAGATCGCGGCGATGACGGCCGAGCAGTTCATGGAGAAGGTCGGGCGGGTCCCCGACGCACTGTCGCCGTCCGCGGCGGAGCGTGACCTCGCGCACCGCACTGCTCAGGCCGCCGGCTCGATCACCCGAAGTGAAGTGATCGAGCGTGGGCACTACTGGACCGATCGGCACATTCCCTACAGCCAGTCCAAGTACTATCCGGGTCCTGATGGGCACAAGTACCGCACCGACTGCTCCGGCTTCGTCTCCATGGCGTGGAAGCTCGGCTCCAGCGAGACCACGGTCACCTTGCCGAACTACTCCCACCGCATCGACAAAAACGACCTCAAGCCCGGTGACATCCTGCTGAACACGGACCCCGGCAACAGTGGCCACGTGGTCCTCTTCGAAGGCTGGGCCGACGCCGGGCACACCTCGTACATCGCCGACGAGGAGTCCGGCAGCAAGGGAGCCGTTCGCCGCGTCATCCCCTACCCCTATTACCCCGGCCATGGGACCTTCCGGCCGTACCGCTACGACAAGATCGCCGAAGACACTCAGTCGGGAGTGGTCGACGTGCAGATCATCGGCTCGGACAGCACCGTGTGGGACACCGTCGCTGATTACAAGGCCGGCAAATGGAGCGGTTCTTGGACGTCGGAAGGCCGCTCCACGGCTGCTGCCGTCGCCAGTGCCAGCACCGGCGGCACCGTTCACACCTATGCCGTCGGACCCAACGGCAGGCTCTACAGCCATGACCGGAAGGCAGGCGGTGGCTGGACCGAGTGGAGTGAGGTCCCTGGTGGTGCCGTTGATGTCAGGGGTGTCAGTGCTGCTGCGCGGGGTAATGCCGTCGATTTGATGATCATCGGTTCTGATGGGTCTCTTTACGGCACGACGGCCGATTATGGGTCCGGTAAGTGGGCTGGGGCCTGGGGCAAGGTCGGGGACAACAGGCTCAAGGCCATTGCCAGCAGTGCTTCCGGGAACGTCGTTCACGTTTTCGCTGTCAACGAGGACGGCAGGGTCTACAACCGCGACGCCGATTACAACGTCGGCCGGTGGACCGAGTGGGGCGAGGTCCCTGGTGGTGCCGTTGACGTCAGGGCCATCACCGCAGCGGAGGTCGGCTGACCGCTGAATGCCCGGCGGCCGTGCCGCACGGGCGAGGGCGGGCGCGGTGGGGTCAGGGGTGGAGGGTGGTGATGGCCTTTTGGATGCGGGATTGGCGGGTTTCGGGGCGTTTGGCGGATTCGATGGTGTGGATGTGGGCGCGTTTGCGGCCGGGGGAGAGGGCGTCGTAGGCGGCGCGGGCGGTGGGGTCGGCGTCGAGGGCTTGGGCGAAGTCCGGGGGCTCGGGGATGGCGTGGGGGTCGGTGTCGAGTTCGATGTCGACCTCGACCTCGTCGCCGATGGTGACGCCGGCGGCCTGGCGGTTGGCGTTGCTGAGGCCGAGGAGGTGGCGGCCGCGGAGGATGGCGACCCGGCTCTGCCAGGAGTGTCCGTTGAGGGTGATCGTCACCGGGGGCCGGGCGCCGCCGCCGAGGGCCGCCACCACCTCGGGCGGGACTTCCAGGCCCCGCATGGGCTCGGGGGGTTCGACGTGGGTCAGGAACTTCACGGTGGTTCTCCTCGATCGAGGGTGCCCGGGACGGCGGGGCCGTCCCGGGCACAGGGGGGTGGTTACTCGGCGTAGGGCTGGTTGGTGCCCTGGTCGCTGTAGCCGACGCTCCAGACGTAGCCGTCCGGGTCGGCGAAGGTGCCGCCGTAGCCGCCCCACGGCAGGGCGCCGGCGGGCTTGAGTATCGTGGCGCCGGCCTTCGCGGCCTCGGCGATGATCTCGTCGACCCGGGCCTCGCTGCGGACGACGTAGGTCAGGACGAGGCCGCTGAAGCCGCTGCCCTCCGGGTCCGTGCCGACCTGGCCGGCCAGGCCCTCGCGACCGTAGAAGCCGACCGGCGAGGCGCCGTCCGACTCGAAGAAGACCGAGATGCCGTAGTCGTTCTGGATCTTCCAGCCGAGCCCCTCGGTGTAGAACTGCTTGGCCCGGTCCAGGTCTCGGACGCCGAGGAGGATCGAGCTGACGTGCGCCTTCATGACGTGCTCCTTGCGGTTCGGGTGGGGCTGTTGATCTTTACGGTAGGGGGTCGGGGGTGGTCGGGGCTTCTCGATTCCTGACCGGTCTTGAGATTTGTTTCGCGACGCAGGCCGGCATGCCCTCGACGGTGGTCGCCGGCCCGGTGGGGTCGGAGTGGCCTTCCGCCGCCTGGCGGCGGAACGCGCCGGGGGGCATGCCGACCAGTTCGGTGAAGCGGGTGGTGAACGTGCCCAGCGACGCGCAGCCGACCGCGAAGCAGACCTCGGTGACGCTGAGGTCACCCCGCCGCAGCAGGGCCGTCGCCCGCTCGATGCGACGCGTCATCAGGTACGCGTACGGCGACTCGCCGTAGGCCGCCCGGAACTGGCGGCTCAGGTGGCCGGCGGACATGTTGGCGTCGCGGGCCAGTGCCTCGACGTTCAGCGGCTGCGCGTACTCCCGGTCGATCCGGTCGCGGACGCGGCGCAGCCGTGCGAGATCGGCCAGGCGCTGCGCCTGGACGCGGGCCTGCCGCCATTCCGGCTTGCAGATGGGAACCCCCCCTTGGTTTTCATGATCAGTTTCATCCATATGTCCATGGACGTGTGTGAGGGCTTGAGGTTGCCTCGCGAATCACGGCCGACGTCGGATGGATGGCGCTGGGCGGGGTTCAGCGGACTTCCTGGATGCGGATCAGGTTGCCCGCGGGGTCGCGGAAGGCGCAGTCGCGGACGCCGTACGGCTGGTCGATGGGCTCCTGGACGACCTCGGTGTCGCCGGCCTGGACCTTCTCGAAGGTGGCGTCGAGGTCCGGGGTGGCCAGCAGGATCCAGCCGTAGGTGCCCTTGGCCATCATCTCGGTGATCGTGCGGCGCTCGTCCTCGGTGATGCCGGGGTCGGCGGCCGGCGGCGCCAGCAGGATCGACGTGCTGGGCTGGCCGACCGGGCCGACCGTGATCCAGCGCATCCTGCCCTGCCCGACGTCGCTGCGGACCTCGAAGCCGAGGACGTCGCGGTAGAAGGCGAGCGACGCGTCGGGGTCGTCGTGCGGGAGGGCGGTCGTGTGAATCGTGAGGTCCATGACGAGCAGGCTAGGGGGAAGTCGGCGGACGGTGCTTCTCGATTCCTGATCGATGTGTTGGTGTCCGGGCCGGGTGGGCGGTTCACCAGCCGTGCAAGGCGTCGCGGAGGGTGTCGCCGGCGAGTTTGAGGGCGACGTTGTTGGCGGCCGTGTCGCGCAGGCTGTCGAGCATCATGAAGTCGTGCACCGTGCCGAGGACGCGGACGGCGGTGACCCGGACCCCGGCGGCGCGCAGCTTCGCGGCGTAGGCCTCGCCCTCGTCGCGGAGGACGTCGGCCTCGTCGGTGATGACCAGGGTGGGCGGCATGGCGCTCAGTTGGTCGAGGGAGGCGCGCAGTGGGGAGGCGTGCGGGTCGGCGCGTTCGGCGGGGTCGGTGGTGTATGGAAGTAGCCCTCGGCGAACTGCTGGTAGGAGGGGGTGTCGAAGGCGGCGTCGGTGACCGGGTAGAGCAGGACCTGGCAGGCGAGGCGCAGTCCGCCGCGTTCGGCGTTCATCATCGCGAAGACGGTCGACATGTTGCCGCCGACCGAGTCGCCGCAGACCGCGACGGTGGCGGGGTCGAGGTTCCGGGCCGGTCCGTGCTCCTGGAGCCATTGGCCGACGGCGTAGTTCTGCTCGATCTGGGTGGGGTACCTGGCCTCGGGTGCGCGGGTGTAGACGGGGAACAGCACGGCGGCGTTGGCGCGGACGGCGAGTTCGCGCACGAGGCGGTCGTGGGTGTGCTCGTCGCCGAAGACCCAGCCGGCGCCGTGGATGTAGACGATCACCGGCAGGATGCCCGTGGCGCCGGTGGGGCGGACGATGCGGGCCCGGACGGCACCGTGGGGGCCGGTGTCGACCTCGACCCACTCCTCGTCGACGGCGGGTTTCTCGACGCCGGCGCCGGTCTGCAGGCCGGCCAGGGCGTCGCGGCCGTCGGCCGGGGGGATCTCGTAGATACGGGGGTGGGGGTCGGTGGCCTCGGCCAGTTCGGTGGCGGCCGGTTCCAGGACGGGCGTGGCGGGGCGGGAGGTCGTGGCCATGGAGGCCTCCTCGGGTGGGCTCCGGTGGCGCGTCCCGGAGCGGCGGGCCGCGCCACCATCCTTGCCGTGCCCGGTGGGGCGGCGCGTCCCGGGCTGTGGGGAGGGTGGGCCGAATGGGTGAGGAGGGGGAGGACGCTTCGGGAGGACTTCAGTCGGAGGACGGGGGTGTCGTCGGGGAGGAGACGGCGAGGACGGCGTGGACGGCGGCTCCGACCTGGTGGGCGACCGTCGCGGGGGTGGAGGCGTCGAGTTTGCCGTCCAGGTGGAGGAAGGCCAGGCCGTGCACCAGGGCCCACATCGAGGTCGCCAGCGCGTCCGGGTCCGCCTGAGGAAAGTCGGGGAAGACGCTGCGGACGAGGTCGCGGACGTACTGCCGCATGGCGGTGGTCGCGGCCGCCCGCTCCGCGTCGGTCGGGTCGCAGGGCTCCGCGAACATCGCCCGGAACAGCGCAGGGTGGTCGAGCGCGAAGTGCACGTAGGCGACGGCGACGGTGGCGAGTTCGTCGGGCGTGGTGGGGGAGGGGTGGGCGGCGGTCAGGACGGTCGCGAGTTCCCGGTAGCCCTCGGCGGCGACGGCGGAGACCAGTGCGTCGCGGTCGGCGAAGTGGCGGTAGGGCGCCGTCGCCGAGACGCCGGCCCGTCGGGCGACCGCCCGCAGGGAGAGGGCGGCGCTGCCGTCCTCCTCCAGTAGTTCGCGGGCGGCGCGCAGGCAGGCGGCGCGCAGGTCTCCGTGGTGGTACGGGCTGGTCGGGCCGGGCGCTTGTGTCATGGTTCACCCTCTCGGATGTACGCAGTGCATACATCCGTCGTCTAATGTGAGCGTTGTAAACATCTTAGTCGGCGGATGAGGAGCACCCCGATGACCAGCGAGCTGTTCTCGCCCCTGCGCCTGCGCTCGGGGGCGGTGCTGCGCAACCGGATCGCCAAGGCGGCGATGGAGGAGAACATGGCCGGCGACGGCCAGCTGCCCGGCCGGCCGCTGCTGGAGCTGTACCGGCGGTGGGCCGCCGGCGGCACCGGGCTGCTGATCACCGGCAACGTCATGGTCCACGCCGAGGCCCTGACCGGCCCGGGCGGCGTGGTGCTCGACGCGGCCGCGCCGCTGGAGCCGTTCGCCGAGTGGGCGAAGGCGGGCAAGTCCGGCGGCGGGGCGATCTGGATGCAGATCAACCACCCGGGCCGCCAGGTCCAGGCCGACATGCCCGGGGTGGTGTGGGGCCCGTCCGCGGTGGGCGTCGACCTGGGCCGGCACAGCAGTCGGTTCGGGCGCCCCACCGCGATGACCGCCGAGCAGATCGCGGCCACCGTCGAGCGCTTCGCGACCACGGCCGCGCGGGCCGAACAGGCCGGCTTCGACGGGGTGGAGATCCACGCCGCCCACGGGTACCTGCTGTCGCAGTTCCTGTCGCCGCTGGTCAACCGGCGTACCGACGCGTGGGGCGGGTCGCTGGAGAACCGGGCCCGGATGCTGCTGGACGTCGTCCGCGCCGTGCGGGCCGTCGTGTCGCCCGGCTTCGCGGTGGCGGTCAAGCTCAACTCCGCCGACTTCCAGCGCGGCGGCTTCGACGCCGATGACGCCCGGCAGGTGATCGCCATGCTCGCACCGCTCGGGGTCGACCTGGTCGAACTCTCCGGCGGCAGCTACGAGAGCCCGGCCATGACCGGGCGTTCCGCGGAGGGCCGTTCCGCCGATGGCCGTTCAGCCGACGGGCGCTCCGTCGAGGGCCGTTCAGCCGATGCGCGGACCCGGGCCCGCGAGGCCTACTTCCTGGACCTGGCCGAGGAGTTGGTCGCCACCAGCCCGCTGCCGCTGATGCTCACCGGCGGCATCACCCGGCGCGACACCGCCGACCGGGTCCTGGCCGGCGGCGTGGAACTGGTCGGGATCGGCACCGCCCTCGCGGTCACCCCCGACCTGCCCCACCGCTGGCGCGACGGGCGCGAGGCCGAGCGCGGGATGCGGCCGGTCACCTGGTCCGACAAGGCCCTCGCCTCGGCCGCCACCATGGCCCAGGTCCGCCACCAGCTGCGCCGCCTCGCCCGGGGCGGCGAGCCGAGGCCGGGTATCCGTCCCGCCTTCGCGCTCGTCGCGGAACAGCTCGGGCAGCGGCAGGCGCTGCGGCGCTACCGGGCCTGGCTGCCGTCGGCGGTGGCGCGGAGCGCGGCGGCCGGGACGGCGGCGGGGACGGGGCGTGGGCAGGGCTGAGGGAGCGATCGAGGCCGGGGTCCGATCGGTCGGTCCGGATGAAGGAGAGGCCGGCCCGGAGGAAGTAGAAGGCGCCCGGGCTCCGGCGGCAGGCCGCCCGGCTGGTCGGCTCGTCGTAGCGTCGAGGAGGGGCTCAACACCTTCGGCTGGAAGGCGGCGTGGCTGGGGCGCGCGCTACGTCAAGGGGCGCCTGCCGCTGCTCCCGTTCGTGGTGGTCGACCGTCGCCTGTGTACCGGTCGGAGCCCCGCATCCTCGAAGCGGCTCGTGGCCGACCTGGGCGGGCGGAGGGCGTAGCCGCAGTCATGCTCCCGGGTGGCCGTCGGCGCCGGCGATGCGGGCCGCCAGGGTGCGGAGGGAGGCCAGGAGTTCGGTGGGGTCGGCGTCGAGTTCGAGGGCGTGTTGGTGCAGGGTGATGCCCCGGCCGGTGGGGCCGGGGGTGCCGCGTACCTCGTGGGCCCGGTCGGCCGTACGGCCGGCCGCGTAGACCAGGTGGCCCTCGTCCAGGCCGAGGGCCGTGCAGTAGGCGAGCATCTGGTAGAGGTCCTCGTTCGGGTGCCTGCCGGACTTCTCCGTCTTGTACTTGGCGTCGACGACGGCCACCGGTGTCCGGCCGTCGGGGGCGTAGGCGACCAGGTCGGGGCGGAGCCGGACGAGGCGGGCGGTGTCCAGGTGGTGGCGGTCCTGGAGGCGGGCGGAGTGTCCGTGCTCGCGGACGGCCTCGCGCAGGGCGCCGGTGACGAAGTCCTCGAACAGGGCGTTCATGTCGAACAGGAAGCCGTCCAGGCGGAGTTCGCCCGGCCGGTGCTCCGGGGTGGAGCCGGCCAACAGCGCCTCGGCCAGCCGGAGCGCGGGCTGGTAGCGGGCGTTGAGCCGGGACGGGGTCCAGGCCGGCAGCGCGCGGCCGCGCACCAGCGGCTCCGCGTCGACCAGGCGTACCCGCTGGTGGGCGAGGCGTCGGCGTACCGGGCCCGGTACGCCGGGCAGCCGGAGCAGGGTCTCGGCGGCGGCGCGCAGGATCCGGTTCTCGGGGATGTCGGCGGTGTACGCGTCGTAGGCGATCTCCACCGGCGGGGTGCGGCCGAAGTGGCGGCGGATCTGTTCCGCCTCGCGGATCCGGCCGCGCACGACGAGCGCGGACTCCTCCGTCCGCCGGTAGCCCTGCAGGACGCCCTGCCGGAGAGCCGCGTCGATCTGCCGCTCCACGGCGTGCGCGAGGGCGGGCAGCACGTCCTCGTACGCCCCCGCGTCGATGGTGCCGTCGCGGCCGTGGCGCCAGGCCTTCGCCGGGTCGAGGCTGAAGCCGAGCAGGAAGAACAGCCGGCGTACGGGCGTCTTGGGCGCCACTCGGACGGTGAGCGCGCGGCCGGTCCCGGGCACGGCGCCGGGCACGGGGACCCGGACCGCGCCGACCAGGCTGCCGGCCCGCAGCAGCCAGTGCCCGTCCTGGTACGGGTCCGGCATGACGCTCTCCAGGACGCCCGAGGCGGCCAGTGCCCGGCCTGCGGCGGCGTCCAGCGGGACGGAACGGGCGGGGGCGTGTTCGCGCAGGGAGATGTCGGTGGCGGCGCCGGAGGTGATCACGGCAGGGACTTCCGCAGGGCGTCGAGTCCGTAGCGAGCCTCGATGTCCTCGCCCTCGCCGTAGTGGTGCTCCTCCAGCAGCGGCAGGATCTTGGTCCGCCAGACGCGGCGCAGTCGGTCGTCGGCCTGGATGCCCGGCTTCATCAGGTAGGAGGGGCCGATGGCGAAGTCCGGGTCGCCGATCCGGTCGTTGAGGGCGTCGAGGAGCCGGGCGGGCTCGGGGCCGAGCCCTTCGCGCTCCAGCCAGCGGTGCAGCAGGCCGCGGGTGGGTTCGGTGCGCGGGGACAGTTCGACGAAGGCGAAGCGGCGGCGCATGGCGGCGTCGACGAGGGCGATCGAGCGGTCGGCGGTGTTCATGGTGCCGATGACGAACAGGTTCGGCGGGAGGGCGAAGTCGTCGCCGGAGTAGGTGAGGCGGACGGACTTCTTGCGGTATTCGAGCAGGAAGTAGAGCTCGCCGAAGACCTTGGCGAGGTTGGCGCGGTTGATCTCGTCGATGATCAGGAAGTGCGGGAGGTGGCGGTTGCCCTCGCGGGAGGCGAGGTCGGCGAGTTCGCGCAGCGGGCCGGCGGTGAGCCGGAAGGCGACCTCGTGCGTCTCCGGGTCCTCGGTGGGACGGAAGCCCTCGAAGAAGTCCTCGTAGGCGTAGGAGGGGTGGAACTGGACCAGCTTCACCTGCTCCGGGCCGCCGCCGAAGTGCTCGGCGAGCCGCATGGCCAGGTAGGTCTTGCCGGTGCCGGGCGGGCCGTAGAGGACCAGTTGCCGTTCCTCCCAGAGGAGTTCGCGCACCTCTTCCAGCCAGGCGGGCTCGTGGACGAGCAGCTCGTCGGCGAGGGCGGCCGGGACCGGGGGGAGGGCGAGCTCCTCCGGCAGGTCCTCCGGCACGGTGGTGGCGGGCGCGCCGAGCCTGGCGAGCGTGTCCGCGACGGTGGTCAGGTCGACGACGTCGTGCTGGACGTAGAGCTTCTGCTGCACCTCCTCCGGCAGCTCCCCGTACGGGTGGCCGGTCGGCTGCCAGACGACCTTCCGGCGCAGGTTGGACAGGCCGCCGGGGGAGCTCGTCCGCTCGGCGGCGCCGGTGATCTCGCCGAGGTACAGCTCGTCGTCGAGCCGGGTGGCCACCGTGTCGCCGACTCGCATCTGGGTCAGGAACGCGTGCAACTCGTCGACCAGGTCGCGCTTCTGGTTGTAGCTGGCCGCACTGTCGTAGCCCTCCTCGACGTAGGCGCGCAGGGCGCTCTTGGTCGGGGCGGGCTCCTCCAGCGGCGGCAGGTGGGTGCCGGAGAGCGAGACCAGCCCCTCGTTCAGCCAGAGTGTGCGGACCAGGTTGTGGCCGGAGACGTTGGAGCCGCGCACCAGCCAGGCCTTGTGCGGGGCGCGCCAGCTGCCGGGCAGGTAGTCGGAGAGCGGGAAGCCCTCGGCGGTTCGCCAGGTCTCCGGGCCGCCGGCGCTGTAGCCGAGGACGATGGCGGCCGCGGCGGAGGAGGAGTTGCACTCGATGTCGCGGGTGGTCTCCCGGAGTTCGGGGTGGCCGTCCACGGTCGTGAGTGAGTCGTCGGCCCGAAGCTCGGCTCGCTGACGGCGCGCGTAGTCGCTCAGCCCGGGCCAGTCGACCGCGCTCACCTGCGAACCCTTGAGCAGGAGGAACTTGAGGGAGCCGTTGTTGCCGACCTCGTCCAGGAGGCGCCCCCGCGCGGTCGGCCCGCTGGGGGGCCGCGTGATCTGGAACTCGGGGTGCTCCGGGTACGACATGTACGGCGTCTCCTGTCGTGCGGCGGTCTGGTCGGCGGTGCACGACAGCCTACGAGGAAGTCCCTGCTCGATCGAGCAGGGACTTCCTCGTAGGTGGACGTCAGACCTCGCCGAACTCGCCGGCCTGGACGGCGGTGATGAAGGAGGCGAAGGCGTCGGTCGGGAAGATGAGGGCAGGGCCCTCGGCGTCTTTGGAGTCCCGGACGGGGACGATGCCTGGGAAGCCGTCGGCGACCTCGATGCACTGCCCTTCCTGGACGCTGTGGCTCGACTTTCGCCACGTGGCCGCTGTCAGGTCAACCATGCTCAAATCCCCTTCGAACGTGCCGAATGAAGTCGATTGAGGATGCCTTCGACAGCGCCTCAACCTGTAGCTCATCGTACTCACCGGCCCAAACCTTCAGTGATGCCGCGTCGCGTTCCAGGAACCCGCGCCGCTGGGTCTCGCAGTACCCGAGCACTGCACCGTTGGGCATGGTCAGCAAGGTAATCGGGTGACCGAGAGGTCGGTCTTCGCCGAGCGTGAACGGCGCAACCTGCACGATGATTCGTGGGTGAGTGGCAAGCGCCTCCAGGTGGCGGAGCTGCTCGATCATGACGGCGGGGTCTCCGATCACGCGGCGTAGGCAACCCTCATCTATCACGGCGTGGACACGTGCCCCGGTTTCCGCCATGCGCCTCTGGCGCTGCAGAAGCAATTCCGTTCGCTCATCCGCCTGCTGCTGTGTCGCGTGGCCTCGGCGCACACGAGCGTTCTGGTAGGCCGTGGCGTAAGCCGGCGTCTGGAAGAGGCTGGGCACAACGTTGATCTCGAACAGCCTAAGGGCGACCGCGTCCGCCTCGCTACGTAGGTACTCGGTGAAGCCTTCGAGGAGCACGGACTTGCCAGCCTTGCCCCACTCCCGCTCGAAGTGACCTCGCTGATCGAACGCTCGATCAAGTCTTCTAGCAAAAGTTTCAGTTGAAGGTTTGCGACCAGTTTCCACAGCGGACACATGCACCGCCGAGTACTCCGTGAGCTCTGCCACATGCTGCTGCGTCCACCCCCGCTCCTCTCGCAGCCTGCGAACTTCTGCGCCGAACGCAGCGGCAGGAGATTGTGAAGGGTCAAGTTCCTTGCGGTTCATGATCGTTGAACTCTCTTCCTTCGATGCCGAAACGTTGAAGGTGCTGCCGACTGTACGCCAAAGTGGGCCACCCCGGGTAGTGAACCGACTACAGAAGGGAGCGGCCGTCATGCCGCGAAAGAACCCCACCCCCGCTTACCGGCCCCAAATCGGCGAGATCGTCCGCGACTTGGCCAAGCGGGGAGCCGGCGGCGGGCCGGCGGAGGGCGTCTACATGGACTGCCTGGCCGGGCTCTACTACCTCCGCTCCGAGCACGGTGGCTGCGAGTGGACCACCAGACCGGAGAACGTCCGTCCCCTCGACGCCCCCCGCTTCACCAACGTGCAGCACCCGAGCCGGCCGCGTTCGGCGGGATCGATGGGGGACGTCGCGTGAAGCCCCGACTCGGCCTCATGGCACCGCTGCTGTACGCCATCGCCGTCGCGCTCAGCGCGCTCGCCGCCCTCGCGATCGGCTGGCCGATCCGGCGCGGACCCATCGGTCCGTGGCTCCTGGTCGTCGGACTCGTGTTCGCGGCCGGAGTGATCGGCGCGCTTCCGGTCTCGGCGGCGTGGATCCGACGCCGCGAGGGCGAGGCGTTCCCGGAGGCCTGACGCTCGCAAGAGCCTCGGGTCCAAGCACTTCCCCCCACCTCACCCCGCTGGAGAAATCGTGACGACCTCCCTGCCCAGGATCCTGACCGACCCGCCCGGCCGGCGCCTCGGCCACCAGGCCCTCATCCTCAACCGCGACGGCGCCGTCCTCCTGGTCGGCACCACCTACAAGGCCGGCCTCCTCCTCCTTGGCGGCAGCGCCGAGCGCAACGAGCTCCCGCACCTCGCCGCCCGCCGCCACGTAGAGACCGAGACCGGCCTCACCCTGCCGCTCGCCCGCGTCCTGGCCGTGGACTACGTGACCATGCAGCTCCTGCCCGAGGGCATGAACCTCGTCTACTGGGGCGGCCGGCTCGTGCCGACCCAGGAGGCGATCGTGCGGCGCCACCGGCCGCCGGCGGAGATCGTCGAACTCCGCTGGGCCCACCGCGCCGAGCTCGGCGACCTGATGGAGGCCGACCAGCACCGCCGGGTGGAACAGTCCCTCGACGCCCTCAGCCGCGGCGCCCACCTGCCGATGCTCCTCCGGGGCGTCCCGGCCGCGTAGGCGCGGGAGTGGAGGCCGTTTCCACCGTCCGGTGGGAGCGGCCTTCGTGCTGGTTGCTCCAGGGCGAGGTGGCGTGGTGCCGGGTGGTGCCATGGGGTGCCAGGGGTGGCGTCGCGGACGGATGGGTTGGTGGTGGGGGATGGTGGCTGAGCAGCGTTTTCGCTGGTGAGGGGCCCTGTGTCGGCCTGGAGAACTGGCCTGTGCCAAAAAGGCTTGCGATGGCGTCATTGTGGTGCCATGATGGCGTCACGGATCGGGCGTGCTGGTGGTGCCCGGGTCGGCAGGGCATCACTCACAGTTCGAAGACTCACGAGAACGGGGACAGCAATGACCACCTTCGAGACTCCCGAAGCGATCTCGGCCTCGGTGCGCGTGGAGGCCGGGTCCATCCGGCTCATCGCGGGCAAGCGCCTCGACACCGTCGTCGAGGTCCGGCCCCGGGATCCGCAGAAGGACCTGGACGTGCGGGCGGCCGGCCAGACCGAGGTCGGGTACGCGAACGGCCTGCTGACCGTCCGGACGCCGAAGTCCAACATGTTCGGCCGCACCGGCGTGGTCGACGTGACGGTGGAGCTGCCGACGGGCTCGAACGCCGGGCTGTCCGGCGCCTGGACGCAGGTGCTCGGGGAGGGGCGGCTGGGTGAGGTGCAGGTGAAGACCTCGGCCGGTGACGTCCGGCTGGACACGACCGGGCCGCTGGTGCTGGACGCCGCGCACGGCTCGATCGCCGTGGAGCGGGTGGAGGGGTCGGCCGAGATCACCACCAGTTCCGGCAGTGTGCGTGTCGGCTTCGTGGGCGGGTCCGCGGTCCTGAAGAACACCCACGGTGGCACCACCGTCGGCGCCGTGACCGGGGAGCTGCGGGTGAGCGGCGCCAACGGCGACATCGACATCCGCCGGGCCGAGGACTCGGTCACCGCCACCACCGCCCACGGCGCCCTGCGGGTGGGTGACGTGGCGCGCGGGACGGTCCAGTTGGAGACGGCCTACGGGGCCATAGAGGTCGGGGTGCGCGAGGGGACGGCCGCCTGGCTGGACGTCAGCTCGGGCTCGGGGCAGGTGCGCAACATGCTCAGCGCGTCCGGGGCACCGGAGGAGAGCGAGGAGGCGGTCAGGATCCTCGCCCGCACCCGGCACGGCAACATCGACGTCGTCCGCGCCAAGGGCTGAGCGGCGCACGCGAGCCGTCGGTCGTCCCCGTCACCACTTCTGCCTTCGTCGAACGGGAGGGTTCCATGCCTTCATCTGTCATGCCCACGCCCAGGCGGGTCGACGGCCACGCCGTGCCGGTCGCCGTCTCCGCCGTCGGTCTGCGCAAGTCGTACGGGGACAAGACGGTCCTCGACGGCATCGATCTGCGCATCCCGGCCGGCTCGGTGTTCGCCCTGCTCGGGCCCAACGGCGCGGGCAAGACCACCGCCGTGAAGATCCTCTCCACCCTGATCACCGCCGACGGCGGGCAGGCCCAGGTGGCGGGCCACGACCTGGCCAAGGCGCCGGACGGGGTGCGCGCCGCGATCGGCGTCACCGGACAGTTCTCCGCCGTCGACGGGCTGATCACCGGCGAGGAGAACATGCTCCTCATGGCGGACCTGCACCACCTGCCCAGGCGGGAGGGCCGGCGAGTGGCCGCCGAACTGCTGCGGCGCTTCGACCTGATGGAGGCGGCCCGCAGGCCCGCGTCCGGCTACTCCGGCGGCATGAAGCGCCGCCTCGACATCGCCATGACCCTGGTCGGCAGCCCGCGGATCATCTTCCTCGACGAGCCGACCACCGGCCTCGACCCGCGCAGCCGGCACGGCATGTGGCAGATCATCCGCGAGCTCGTCGCCGACGGCGCCACCGTCTTCCTCACCACCCAGTACCTGGAGGAGGCCGACGAACTCGCCGACCGGATAGCCGTGCTCCACGACGGCAGGATCGTCGCCGAGGGCACCGCCGAAGAGCTCAAGCGGCTGATCCCCGGCGGACACGTCCGGCTCCGCTTCGCCGACCCGTCCGCCTACCGGAGCGCCGCCGCCGCGCTGTCCGCCGCCGCACTGTCCGGGGTGGCCCGGGACGACGAGGCGCTCGCGCTGCAACTCCCCAGCGACGGCAGCCAGCGCGACCTGCGCGCGATCCTCGACCGGCTGGACGCGGCCGGCGTCGAGGCGGACGAGCTGACCGTCCACACCCCCGACCTCGACGACGTGTTCTTCGCCCTCACCGGCGGCACCGACCAGTCGAAGGAGACCGTCCGATGAGCTCGCTCGCCCTCGCCGTGCGCGACTCGGCCACGATGCTGCGCCGCAACCTGCTGCACGCGCGCCGCTACCCGTCCCTCACCCTGAACCTGCTGCTGACGCCGGTCGTCCTGCTGCTGCTCTTCGTCTACATCTTCGGCGACGTGATGAGCGCGGGCCTGGGCGGCGCCGGGGCCGACCGCTCCGCGTACCTTGCCTACCTGGTGCCGGGCATCCTGATGATGACCATCGGCGGCACCGTGGTCGGGACGGCGGTGTCCGTCTCCAACGACATGACCGAGGGCATCATCGCCCGCTTCCGCACGATGGCGATCCACCGGGGGAGCGTGCTCATCGGGCATGTCATCGGCAGCGTGCTGCAGTCGGTCGCCAGCGTGGTCCTGGTCGGCGCGGTCGCCGTGGCCATCGGCTTCCGCTCCACCGACGCCACCGCGCTGGAGTGGCTGGCCGCCTTCGGGCTGATGGCGCTGGTCGCGCTGGCGCTCACCTGGATCGCGGTCGGGATGGGCATGGTCAGTCCGAACGCGGAGGCGGCCAGCAACAACGCGCTGCCGCTGATCGTCCTGCCGCTGATCTCCAGCGCCTTCGTCCCGGTCCACGCGATGCCGGGCTGGTTCCAGCCGATCGCCGAGTACCAGCCCTTCACGCCGGCCATCGAGACGCTGCGCGGTCTGCTGCTCGGCAGCGGGATCGGGCACAACGGCTGGCTCGCGGTGGCCTGGTGCCTGGCCCTCACGGTGCTCGGCTACCGCTGGTCGAAGGCGGTGTTCAACCGCGATCCGAAGTAATGGGAGAGGAAGTGGCGGGGGAACGGGAGGCGGGCGGGGAGGGCGGTGCGTTCCGGCCATCGGGTCGGGTCGGGTCGGGGCGCGCCGCGCCCGGTGTCGCGGACGGAGAGGAACACGGCCGCTGTGGGAGCGCCGCAAGGACGCCGCGAGCACCGTGCCCCGGAAGCCGTCCACGACGGCGAAAATCCGCTTCGACCTGGAGTGATCGTCTGACAGCATCGGATACGCACCGAAGCGGGCCTCGCCCGAGGAAAGGACCTACCGACCATGGCTGCCGACACCCCTGAAGCCGACTGGGTCTCGCGATTCGCGGACGAGGTCATCGCCGAGTCGGAACGCCGCGCCCCCGGCAAGCCGGTGGTGGTCGCCTCGGGGCTGAGCCCCTCGGGGCCGGTCCACCTCGGGAACCTGCGGGAGGTGATGACCCCGCACCTGGTGGCCGACGAGATCCGGCGCCGCGGCGTCGAGTGCGTGCACCTGCTCTCGTGGGACGACTACGACCGCTTCCGCAAGGTGCCGGCCGGCATCGACGCGTCCTGGGCGGAGCACATCGGCAAGCCGCTGACCTCCGTGCCGGCGCCGCCCGGCAGCGCGCACCCCAACTGGGCCGAGCACTTCAAGGCGCCGATGGCCGAGGCGCTCGACCGGCTCGGCGTCGAGTACCACGCCGTCAGCCAGACCGAGCAGTACCGCTCGGGCGCGTACCGCGAGCAGATCCTGCTCGCCATGCGCGAGCGCCGGCGCATCGACGCCGTCCTCGACGGGTTCCGCACCAAGGACCGGCCGGGGCCCCAGGGCGGGCCGGGCGCCGCGGTGACGGAGGAAGGGTCGGGCGCGGCGGCGGAGGAGGACGGTACGACGGACACCGGCTACTTCCCCTACAAGCCCTACTGCTCGGCCTGCGAGCGCGACCTCACCACCGTCACCGGCTACGACGACGAGTCCACCGCGCTCGACTACACCTGCGCCTGCGGGCACCGCGAGACGGTCCGGCTCGCCGAGCACGACCGGGGCAAGCTGGTCTGGAAGGTCGACTGGCCGATGCGCTGGGCGTACGAGGGCGTGGTCTTCGAGCCGTCGGGCGTGGACCACCAGTCCCCGGGCTCCTCGTTCGTCGTCGGCGGGCGGCTGGTCCGGGAGATCTTCGGCGGCCGGCAGCCGATCGGCCCGATGTACGCCTTCGTCGGGATCAGCGGCATGGCGAAGATGTCGAGCTCCAAGGGCGGGGTGCCGACCGCCGTCGACGCGCTGCGGATCATGGAGGAGCCGCTGCTGCGCTGGCTGTACGCGCGCCGCAGGCCGCAGCAGTCCTTCACGGTCGCCTTCGACCAGGAGATCCAGCGGCTCTACGACGAGTGGGACGCGCTGGAGCGGAAGATCGGGGACGGCACGGCGGGCGCCGCCGACCGCCTCGCGCACGACCGGGCCGTGCGCACCGCCGGGCGTGAACTGCCGCGCACCACGCGCCCGCTGTCCTACCGGATGCTCGCCTCCGTCGCCGACGTCACCGCCGGCGACCCGGCGCAGACCCTGCGGATCCTCGGCGAGGTGGACCCGGAGCACCCGCTCGGCTCGCTGGAGGAGCTCCGGCCGCGGCTGGACCGCGCCCAGCACTGGGTCGAGCACCACGTCCCGGCCGAGCAGCGCACCCGGCCGCGGACCGAGCCGGACCGGGAACTGCTCGGCGGGCTCGACGCGGGCGAGCGGGAGTCGCTGAAGCTCCTGCTGGACGGGCTGGACGAGCACTGGTCGCTGGACGGGCTCGCGCACTGGGTCTACGCGGTGCCCAAGCTGCGGGCCGGCCTCCCGGCCGACACCAAGGCGACGCCCGAGCTGAAGGTCGCCCAGCGGACCTTCTTCGCCCTGCTCTACCGGCTGCTGGTCGGCCGCGACACCGGGCCCCGACTGCCCACCCTGCTGCTGGCGATGGGCGCGGACCGGGTCCGCGCGCTGTTGGACGGCTGAGTCTCACCGATCGGGCGGGAGTCGTGGGGGCCGGGGGTGATGCCATAGCGTGAGGGCGTTATGAATCACGTGCATGAGATCGTCCGCTCGCCGCTGCGCAATCGGCTGCTCGACGCCGCCTACGACCTGGTGGTCGACCAAGGGTGGGCCAGGCTCCGGATGACACACATCGCCAAGGCCGCCGACGTCAGCCGGGCGGTGGTGCACGAGCACTTCCCGTCGCTGGACGCGGTGGGGGAGGAGCTGATCGCGCGGGAGGCCGAGCGGTTCCTGGCGGGCATCGTCGACGAGCTGAGCAAGCACCCGGACGACTTGGGGGAGAGCACCCGGGTGGGGGCGGGGTTCGCGCTGCGGTTCGCCGCCGAGAACCCGCTGCTGAAGCGGGCGGTGGGCAGCGTCGACGGTGGGGACCGCGCGCTGCTCACCCACCTCACGACGCGGTCCGAGGCGGTCTTCGACAGCGCGTACACCCTGATCGCCGCGTACGTGGAGCAGGCCTGGCCGCAGGTGGAGCCGGAGCGGCGGCGGCTCCTGGTGGACGCCGCCGTCCGGCTGACGATCAGTCACATCGTGGCGCCCGCCCTGCCGGTGCCGGTCGCGGCGCGGAACATCGCCGACATCACCGTGTACATCGCGGGCACCCGGGGCGGGCCGTCCTAGCCCGCCATGGCCGCGAGTTCGGTGTGGGCGCGGTCGAGGACGCGGGCGAAGGTCGCCGGGTCGGTGAGCGGCAGCAGGTGCGGGCCGGGGACGTGGACCAGGCGGGCCGGGGTGCCGGCGTCGCGCAGGCCGTCCAGGAAGCGCCGCTCCTGGATCCGGAACAGCGGGTCGTCGAGTCCGTTGGCGAGGATGACCGGGATGCGGACCCGGGCGGTCAGGGACAGCGTGTCGGCGCGGGCGATGGCCGCGATGGCCTCGTCGAAGCCGTGTCGGGAGAGGCCGCCGGCCGTGGCCGCCAGGTAACTCTCCTCGGGGAGCTGGCGGCGTAGGGCGCGGTCGTCCAGCCGGTCGGCCAACCGGGGGCCGAGCCGGCGCTGGAGCGCGGCGGCGGCCCGGTGCGGGAGGAGCAGCGGGCCGTCGGTGCGGAGCGTGGCGCCGTGGACGAACAGGCCCGCGGCGCCCTGCCGGTGGGAGGCGCCGTAGGCAAGGGTGGTGACGCCGCCGAGCGAGCTGCCGGCGACGACGGGGCGCCGGCCGGTGGCGCGGGTCGCCTCGTCCACGGCGGCCGCGACCTGCTCGACCGCGCCGTCGAGGGTGAACGGGCGGTCGTCCAGGGCGCCGTGGCCCGGAAGGTCGCAGGCGGTGATCCGGTACGGCCCGCTGGTGGCGGTCAGGCGGGTGGCGACCGGGCGCCACATGTGGGCGGACAGCCGGATGCCGTGGACGAGGACGAGCGGGTGACCGTCGTCGGGGCCGGCGGTCCAGAGGCCGGGCTCCTTGGTCTGGCGGAACATGGGACACCTTTCTTTCGGTGGCGCGGGCCGCCCCCGTGCACACCCGTGTGCAAAGGGACTTCTCCGGGATTCGCCTTTATCATTCACGAATTGATGACACGTCATATGCGGAATGTTCGGAAATTCACGGGAGGGAGCGCCGGTATGCGGATCGCGGACGGAGTGGCCCTGGTCACCGGGGGGACCTCGGGGCTGGGGCTGGCCACGGCCCGGCGGCTGGTCGGGGCCGGGGCCAGGGTCGTCATCACCGGTCGGGCCGGTGGGCGGGGGCCGCAGGCGGCGCGCGAACTGGGGGACCGGGCGGTCTTCGTGGCCGCCGACATCACCAGCGAGGCGGAGCTGACGGAGGCGCTGGACGTCGCCGACGGACTCGGCCCGCTGCGGGTGGCGGTGAATTGCGCGGGCGCGACGAATGCGGTGCGAACCGTCGGGAGGAACGGCCGGCCCTATCCGCTCGCGGAGTTCGAGCGGATCGTCGCGGTGAATCTGGTGGGCGCTTTCAATGTGATCCGGCTCGCGGCCGAGCGCATCGCCCGGACCGAGGAGGTGGACGGGGAGCGCGGTGTCATCGTCAACACCTCCTCGATCGCGGCCTTCGACGGACAGGTGGGTCAGGCCGGGTACGCGGCGGGCAAGAGCGGAGTGGTGGGGCTGACCCTGCCGGTGGCGCGGGACCTGGCGCCGCTGAAGATCCGGGTGGTCACCATCGCGCCGGGGGTGTTCGACACCCCGATGCTCAGCGACCTGTCCGAGGAGGCGAAGTCCTCGGTCGGCGCCCAGGCCCCGCACCCGGCGCGGCTGGGCGACCCGGACGAGTTCGCTTCGCTGGCACTGCACGTGGTGGCGAACCCCATGCTCAACGGCGAGACGATCCGGCTGGACGGCGCCATGCGGATGGGCCCGCGCTGAACACCGAACACCCGTGGAGCCGTGCCCGGAGGAATCCTTCCGGGCACGGCTCCACAGGTGTGTCGCGGGCTGGTCGCCCATGACATCGGGGCGGGGATCGGTCACGACGGCGGGGTGAGGACGACCTTGCCGAACACCGAGCCGTCCAGCAGCGCCTGGAACCCCTCCCGCGCCCGGCTCAGCGGCAGCACCCGGTCGACCACCGGGGCCAGCCGGTGTGCGGTGCAGAACGCGGCGAGTTCGAGGAGCTCGTCGCGGGTGCCGAGGGTGGAGCCGACGATCGTCAGCTGCCGGAAGAAGACGTGCGCCAGGTCGGCGGGCGGCATCGCCCCGGTGGTCGCGCCGCTGACCACCACCCGCCCGCCGGGTCGCACGCTGCGCAGCGAGTGGGCCCAGGTGGCCTCGCCGACCGTCTCCATCACCGCGTCGACCCGCTCGGGCAGCCGGGCCCCGCTCGGGAAGACGGCCTCGGCGCCGAGTCGCAGCGCCCGTTCGCGGCGCTCGGCGCTGCGTCCGGTCACCCAGATCCGGTAGCCGGCGGCCGAGCCGAGGGCGATCAGGGCGGTCGACACCCCGCCGCCGGCGCCCTGGACCAGGACCGTGTCCCCGGGCCGGGCGCCGGAGCGCGCGAAGAGCATCCGGTAGGCGGTCAGCCAGGCGCCGGGCAGGCAGGAGGCCTGCTCGAACGAGAGGCCGGCCGGCTTGGGCACCAGGTTGCGGCGCGGTACCGCGACCCGTTCGGCGAGGGTGCCGTCGTGCTCGTCGCCGAGCAGGGTGCGGCCCGGGTCGAGGGTCTCGTCCCCGTGGCCGGCGGCGGGGTCGCCGATGACTGGGTGGATGATGACCTCGTTGCCGTCCTTGTCGACGCCGGCCGCGTCGGAGCCCAGCACGACCGGCATCCGCCGGGCGCCGGGGCCGACGCCGCGCAGTGTCCACAGGTCGTGCTGGTTCAGCGCGGCGGCGCGGACGGTGACGGTGGTCCAGTCGTCGCCGCCGTCGATTCCGTCGAGGCCACCGCCGGTCGGGGGTGTCGGCCAGTCGCCGACGTACAGACCGGCCAGCGGGTCGGCCGGGTCCGCGCTCTTGGCGACCACCGCGAGCACGGTCACACCTCGCCGAGCGGGTCGAAGTGCCGGAAGCAGGCCGAGCCCCAGATGAAGCCGGCGCCGATCGCCGACAGGATCAGCAGGTCGCCGTGCCGCACCCGGTTCTCGACGGTCTCGTGCAGCACGGTGAGCACGCTGGCCGCGGCGGTGTTGCCGAACCGCTGGACGGTGGTCGGCACCCGGTCGGAGGGGACGCCGAGGGCCTCCGCGGCCGCGTTGATGATGTTGAGGTTGGCCTGGTGCAGCAGCACGTGCTGGACGTCGTCCAGCTCGACCCCGGCGTTGCGGGCGGTGTTGCGGATGCTCTCCGGGAGCTTCTCGGTGGCCATGTTCCACACGGCCTTGCCGTTCATCTTGAGGTACTGCGAGCGGGCCTCGACGGTCTCCGGGCTGTGCGGCAGCCGCGAGCCGCCGGCGGTGATCTCCACCTCGTAGGAGAGCTCGCCGTCGGTGTCCCAGCCGAGCAGGCCGAAGCCGGCCGGGGTGCGACCGAGCAGGGCGGCGCCGGCCGCGTCGCCGAGGAAGACCCGGGTGGTGCGCTCCTGCGGGTCGGTGCCGCGCGAGCCGGCGTCGGCGCCGATGACGAGGACGTAGCGGTACTGGGTGTTCTGGAGCAGGTGGGCGGCGGTGAGCAGGGCGTAGACGCCGCCGGCGCAGGCCGCCTGGGTGAGGTCGAGCGGCATCGCCCGGTGGGCGCCGAGCGCCTCCCGGATGATCATCGCCATGGACGGCAGCGGCTGGTCGGGGGTGAACGTGGTGACCACGATGGCGTCCACCTCGGACGCGTCGACGCCCGCCCGGGCGAGCGCCTGGCGGCCGGCCTCGATGCCCATGTCCGAGGTCACGCGGCCCTCTTCGAGGAAGCGCCGCTCCTTGATGCCGGTGCGGGAGGTGATCCACTCGTCGGAGGTGTCGAGGGTGCGGGTGAGGTCCTCGTTGGTGACCACGGTGGGGGGCACGTAGAGGCCGGTGCCGAGGATGCCGACCGGGTGGGTCAGGCCGGTCCGGGCGGGGGCCGGTGTCGTGGATTCCAGAACGTTCATGTCAGGTTCCCCGTTTCGGTGGGTTGAGGGCCGGGGACGGGAGCGCCGCGAAGGGTGGCCGCGGCGTGCCCGGGGGACGTCGCTGTTGACGACGGTCTCCTTGGCGGGCTTCGTCCCACGAGGCACGGCTGTCGGAAGGGGTGCGGACCCGCCGGCAGCGATGCACTGGCGTCCGGCAGGCAGGGGGATCACCCACGACCCGGAGGACCGGGAACTGCCCAGGGCGCCGAACGAGCCTCCCGGACCGGGTCGTCGAGCGGGGCTGGACCCCGCTGACCCGCGGTGCGGTGAAGGCATGGACGACGATAGCCGCCGCACCGCATTCCGTACACCGGCGACCGCTGAGCCGTGCAACCGCCGGGCGTGCAACCGCGCGTTCCGGTGCGGTTGCACGCGGGTCGGCCCTACGCCAGGGTGATGTGACGGTGCGTCAGGCCTTCCGTTCGAGGCCGTCGGCGAACTGCTCCCAGGTCTCGGCGCAGGCCCGGGCGGCCTGGCTGACCAGCCGGAGGGAGTGGCCCGGGACGACGTCGATCAGCTCCCGCCAGTGCTGCGGGGGTAACGCGTGGGCGCTGAGCAGGCGCAGCAGGAGCCGGCCGTGCTCCGCGTACTTGAGCGACGGGTCCTTCGCCAGCAGGGCGAGCAGCGCGGAGTGGTCGTGGGCGGCCTCGGCGGCGCCGGGGGTCGGACGCTGCGCCGGGACCTGGGCGGTCGGCCGCACCAGTGCGGCCTCGGGCACTTGCACGGCCGGTGGCTCTTGTGCGGCCCGCGGTGCCTGCGCGGTCGGTGCCACGTGCACGGTCGGCGGAACGTGCACAGTGGACGGCACTTGCACGGCGGGCCGCGCGTGAACGGCGGGCCGCACCTGCACAGCCGGCGCGGCCGGCCGGATCCCGGCGCCGCCCTCCGGTTCGCCGGTTCTGCGGAGCGCCGCGGGCACCGGGTCCTCGCCGCGCCCGAGCCGGGCCCGGACGTCGCGGACCGTGCCGGGGGAGATGCCGGCCAGCCGGGCGATCTGCCGCAGCGAGGCGGTCGGCATCTCGGCCATCAACCGACCTGCGAGGACGCGCCCTTGGGAGCTGTTCAGCGGGCGGGTCCGGCCGTCCCGGCCCAGCCGGACGGCCGGCTGCTCGGCCGTGTCGAGGGTGGCCCGGCGGATCTCCCGCACCGTGGAGGCGGACAGGCCGGCCGTCTCGGCGATCGCCCGGTCCGACCAGTGGCCGTGCGAGCGGATGATGCGGGTGGCGGCGGCCGCGCGGTCGGCCAGCGAGAGCGGCAGGCCGTGGGCGGTGTTCTCGCGGACGGCGAGCAGGAAGGCGTCCCGCCGGGGCCCGTCGAAGAAGCGCGCCCGGATCAGCTCCTCGCCGCGGGCGATCGCCGCGCGCAGCCGGTGGGTGCCGTCGACCACGCGCATCGAGGGCCGGTGCACGATGATCGGCGGCAGCACCGCCCCGGACTGGGCGAGCAACTGGGTGTGGCGGAGGTCCTCGCCGGCGCTGCGCGGCGAGTCGGCGGGCAGCGCCGGCAGCAGGGCGCCCACCGGGACGAGTTCCACGGCGGAGAGCCGGGGGCGGCCCCCTCCGTTCGGCTCCGCCGGCCCGTTCCCCCCTCCGCGGAAAGCTGTGACGGATTCCTGCTCGATGTTCACCATTCCCCCTTGCGACTGGCGCGACCGGCTCAATGGTAGTCAGCGGGCGCACCGTTGCAAGAAGGTCCGAGGGTAAAGTCCGAGGAAGTGTCAGAATTCAATGGACGGACCTGAATCGGCGTATTCGAGCACCCCCGGCCGGAGCTGAAGGTTCCTTGACGAAGGCTCAAGTGCCACCTACTGTAGGTCGAGTCGATCCGTTCTGGATTGACGCGCCGCCCGCAAGTACCCAGCCTGGCCTGCATGTTCTCGCTACCAACGAGTAGGGGAGCGGCGGCGACAAGTCCGGAAAGGCCTCTACGGAGAGTCACGATATCCATACTGCGAGCAATAATTCGCCGCGTCATCAGGATTTCGTAAAAACCTCTCATGGCAGATCTCCGGCACCGGTACTCGGGTATCCGAGGCAATCAGTGAGTCACACATGGGGGATGAAGTAAGTGCCCGAGACGGTACGCGATCTCACAGCCGCCCAGCGAAAGCTGTATCTGCACGGAAAAGTGCACCCCCGGGACACCTCGTACGATCTGGCATTCGCGTTCCGGATGACCGGTGACATCGACGTCGAGCGGCTGCGCTCGGCGGTCGAGGCGTTCGTCAACGCCAACGTCGCGTTCAACACCGTGTTCACCGAGCGGGACGGCGAGGTCAAGGCGGTGCACGACCCGGACCTCCGCTACCGGGTCGCCCTGACCCGGCACCCGGGCGACGCCACCGAGCACCTCCGGGAGCGGCTGTCGGCGCTGCTCCGCCGGCGGATCCCCGCCGACCGCTGGCCGCTGTACGAGTACGCGCTGGTCGAGGACGACCAGGCGACCTTCCTGACCATCCGGATGTCGCACCTGATCTGCGACGCCTTCGGCTTCTACAACGTCGGCCGGGAGATCGAGCGCCTCTACCGGGACCCGTCCGCCCGGCCGGTGGGCGCCGAGCTCAGCCCGCTGGACTTCCCCGACGCCACCGTCCAGGACCCGGCCGCGCCGGAGTTCTTCCGCTCGATGCTGGGCGGGCTCTCCTCGCTCGCCCTGGAGGAGCTCGAAGCCGACCGCGACGAGCAGGGGATCCTGGCGGGTTCGCACCACTGGCTGCCGCTCGACGCGGAGTTGAACGGGGCGATCGACAAGACCGTGGCCGAGCTCGGGGTGCGCACGTTCAGCTTCTTCCTCGGCGTGCACATGCTGCTGCTGGGGACCCTTGGCGCGAGCCGCACCGTCACCACCGCGATCCCGCTGGGCAACCGCCGCAAGGACGAGCGCCAGCGCGACGCGTTCGGCTACTTCGTCAACACCCTGCCGCTCGCCGTGGACCTCGACGCCTACGCCACCTTCGGCGAGCTGTGCCGGGACCTCGAAGGCCGGATGGCCTCGATGATCCGGTACGAGGACTTCGACCTGACGGCGCACGCCCCCGAGGTGCTGCCCGCCTGCCAGGCCGGCCGGCACACCCCCAGCAGCTCCTTCACCTACTACCGCGAGCAGCTCGCCTTCCGGATCGCCGACTGGACGGCCGAGAGCGTCGAACTGCACCGCAACGACCTGGTGTTCCCGCTGGTCGCCCGGGTCGAGGACCTGGGCGAGGCCGGCTACGGCTACCACCTCGCGCACACCGACGCCCTGGCGGACGCCGACCCGCGGGCCACCCTGCTGACCCTGCTGCGGTCGGTCGCGCTCGGCCGGGACGTCGACCTCGCCGCGGTGGGCGGCGTCTCGGCCGACCGGGCCCGGGCCATCGACGCGCTGGTCAACCGCGGGGCCTCGTTCCCGACCGCGCCCTCGCTCCAGGCCGTCTTCGAGCAGCGGGCCGCGGAGCACCCGGACCGGACCGCGGTCGAGTACGGCGCCGAGCGGCTGAGCTACCGCGAGCTGGACGAGCGGGCCGACCGGATCGCCCACCGGCTGCGCGCGACGGTGCCGGGCGCCCACGTGGCCGTCGCGATGGAGCGCGGCTGCGACCTGATCGCCGTCCTGCTCGGCGTGCTCAAGGCCGGCAAGACCTACGTCCCGCTCGACCCGGCGGCGCCGCCGGCCCGGGTGCGGCACATCGTCGGCCAGTTCGCCGAGCTGCCGCTGATCACCGGACCGGGCGTGTTCGCCGACCTCGACGACGCCGCCCGCCTCCCGCTGGACGAACTGCTGCGGGCCGCCGAGGCGTCGGACGAAGCCACAGCGGTCAGGGAGGTGGAGGACCTGCGGGAGCGGCCGGCCTACGTGATCTTCACCTCCGGCTCCACCGGCAAGCCGAAGGGCGTCCAGGTCACCCACGCCAACGTGCTGCGGCTGTTCCACGCCGCCGACCGGGACTTCCGCTTCACCGCCGAGGACACCTGGTGCCTCTTCCACTCCTACGCCTTCGACTTCGCGGTGTGGGAGATGTACGGCGCGCTGCTCTACGGCGGCCGCCTGGTGATCCCCGCGGAGGCCGTGCGCAAGTCGCCCGACCGGTTCGCCGACTTCCTCGCCGACACCGGCGTCACCGTGCTCAACCAGACGCCGTCCGCGTTCCGCCGGCTCAGCCAGGCGCTCGACGGGCGCCACGTCGACCGGATCAAGGTCCGCTACGTGGTCTTCGGCGGCGAGGCGCTGCGCTTCGACAGCCTGACCCGCTGGTTCGAGCTGTTCGGCGAGCAGGCCGAGCTGGTCAACATGTACGGCATCACCGAGACCACGGTGCACGTGACCCACTACCGGGTGACGCCCGAGGACGTCGCCGAGCGCCGCCCGAGCGTCATCGGCCGGCCGCTCGCCGACCTCGCGGTCCGGGTGGTCGACCACAACCTCGCGCCGGTGCCGGTCGGGGTGCCCGGCGAGATCCTGGTGTCCGGCGCCGGGGTGTCCCTCGGCTACCTCGGCCGTCCGGACCTCACCGCCGAGCGGTTCGTCGAACTCCCCGGCGAGCCGGGCCGGTTCTACCGCTCCGGCGACCTGGGCCGGGTGCTCGCCGACGGCAACCTGGTCTACCTGGGCCGGATGGACCAGCAGGTCCAGCTGCGCGGCTACCGGATCGAGCTGGGCGAGGTCGAGACCGCCCTGCGCGCGGTCCCGGGCGTCACCGACTGCGCCGTCGTGCTGGACGAGCGGGCCGCCGAGCCGCAGCTGGTCGCCTTCGTCGTCCGCTCCCCGGAACTGACCGACGGCGGGCTGCGGGCGGCGATGAGTCCGCTGCTGCCCGGCTACATGCTGCCCTCGCGCTACGTCCCGATGGCTGTTCTGCCGCTCACCATCAACGGCAAGGTGGACACGGCCGCGCTGCCCTGGCCCGGCGCGGAGACCGAGCCGGACACCCGGCTCTCGCTCGCCGAGACGGACGGCGCGGCGACCGCCGCGACCACCCTGGTCGCCCAGGTCTGGCGGGAGGTGCTCGGCTTCTCCGAGTTCACCGCCGACGACCGCTTCTTCGACATCGGCGGCAGTTCGGTGCAGGTGATCCAGGTGCACCGCCGGCTCGGCCGGGACGTGCCGGGCCTGGAGATGATCGACCTCTTCGAGTACACGACCGTGCGCGAACTCGCCGCCCACGTCGAGCTGTTGAATATCGCCGCCGGTGGTGCGGCATGACCAAGGAGCGAAGCAACGACATGACCGCCACCCATTCCGCGGAGCCCGTGGCCATCGTCGGCATGGCGGTGCGCCTGCCCGGTGCGCGCACCCTGGACGCGTTCTGGCAGAACCTGGTGGACGGCGTCAGCGCCGTGCGCGAGTTCACCGAGGAGGAGCTGGCCGCGGCCGGCGTCGACGAGCGGCAGCGCGCCCACCCGGACTTCGTGGCCCGGGGCGTGCCGCTGGAGGACGTCGACCGGTTCGACGCGGGCTTCTTCGGCTTCACCCCGCAGGAGGCGCGGGTCACCGACCCGCAGCACCGGATCTTCCTGGAGACCTGCTGGCACGCGCTGGAGGACGCCGGCGTGGTGGCGCGCGCGGGCGGCGGGGCGGTCGGCGTGTTCGCCTCGTCCAGCCTGAGCACCTACCTGCTGCACAACATCCTGCGCAGCGAGGAGGCCGGCGACGGCACCGAGCTCAGCTACCCCGTGCTGATCGGCAACGACAAGGACTTCCTGGCCACCCGGGTCTCCTACAAGCTGGGCCTGACCGGGCCCAGCCAGACCGTCCAGTCCGCCTGCTCCAGCTCGCTGGTGGCGCTGCACCAGGCCGCGGCCGCGCTGCGCGGCGGCGAGTGCGACGTGGCGCTGGCCGGCGGGGTGAGCATCACCGTCCCGCAGCACACCGGCTACCTGCACAAGGAGGGCGGCATCGCCTCGCCGGACGGCCACTGCCGGCCGTTCGACCAGGCCGCGGGCGGGACCGTGCGCGGCAACGGCGCCGGCGTGGTCGTGCTCAAGCGGCTCGCCGACGCGCTCGCCGACCGGGACCGGATCTACGCGGTGGTGCGCGGCAGCGCCGTCACCAACGACGGCTCGGACAAGATCGGCTTCACCGCACCGGGCATCCGCGGCCAGGCCCGGGCGGTCAGCGCCGCGCTCGCCGCGGCCGGCACCGCCGCCGACGAGATCGGCTACGTCGAGGCGCACGGCACCGGCACCGCGCTCGGCGACCCGATCGAGATCCGCGCCCTGACCCAGGCGCACAACAGCTCCCGCGAGTGCGCGCTGGGCAGCGTCAAGGCCAACCTCGGGCACCTGGACGCGGCCGCCGGCATCGTCGGCCTGATCAAGACCGCGCTGGTGCTGCACCACCAGACGGTGCCGCCGCAGATCAACTTCACCGCGGCCAACCCGCACATCCCGCTGGACCGTTCGCGCTACGTGGTGCACACCGACAAGCACGTGCCGGCCGAGCCGATCACGGCCGCCGCGGTCAGCTCCTTCGGGCTCGGCGGCACCAACGGGCACTGCGTGCTGGGCCGCCACCTCGCGCCGGAGCGCGGCCCGGTGCCGGCCGGCGGGCGGTACCTGCTGCCGCTGTCCGCGCAGAGCCCGGAGGCGCTGTTCCGGCAGGCCGAGCGGCTGCGCCGGCACCTCGACGAGGCGCACCCGCGGCTGGACGACCTCGCGCTCACGCTCGGCACCGGGCGCACCCACTGGACCGAGCGGCTCGCGGTCGTCGCGGCCACCCCGGAGGAGGCCCGCGCCGGGCTGGACGCCTTCCTCACCCGCGGGGTGCGGGCCGGCGACCACCCGGCGGCCTGGGACTTCGTCGGCGGCGGGGAGCTCGCCGAGGCGGCGCTCGGCGACCTCTCGGCGGCGGTGAAGACCACCCTGCCGGGCTACCCGCTGGAGCCGCGCAGCCACTGGATCGAGCCGGTGCGCCGCGCGGCCGAGGCCCCGGCACCGGCTCAGGTCCCGGCCCCGGCCCCGGCCAGTGCGGAGGCCGACGGGGAGCAGGTGCTCGCGGACGTCCTCGACGTCCTGCGGAAGCTGCTGGGCGAGGACGGGATGGGCCCGGACGACGACTTCCTCGACCTGGGCGGCGACTCGCTGGCCGCGGTCGAGGCGGCCAGCATGCTGCGCGAACGGCACCGGGTGGAGCTGGACTTCGAGGTGTTCGCGGACCGGCGCACCCCGCGCGCGATCGCCGCGCACCTCGCCGAGCTGGTCGGCGGCACCGCCGACCGGTCCGCGATGGTCCGGGTGCGCGAGGGCGAGGGCCCGCACCTGTTCCTGATCTACCCGGCGGGCGGCACCAACTTCTGCTACTTCCGGCTCGCCGAGCACCTGGAGTTCGCCGGCCCGCTGACCGCGTTCGCCTACCCGCGCGAGCTCGGCGACGGCCCGGTCACCATCCGGCAGCTGGCCGCGCTGTACATCGAGCAGATGCGGACCGTGCAGCCGGAGGGGCCGTACCGGCTCGCGGGCTACTCCTTCGGCGGCAACCTGGCCTTCGAGGTCGCGCTGCAGCTGCAGCGGGCCGGCCAGGAGGTCTCCGGGCTGTACCTGTTCGACGCGCACCCGCCGGCGGCGTACGTCGGCGAGTCGCTGACCGAGGAGGAGTTCCTGGTCGCGCTGCCGCAGATGATCGCCTCGGTGATGCCGGACGCCGGGATCGACCGCTCGGCCGCGCCGCCGCGCAGCATGGCGGAGGCCGCCGAGGTGCTGAAGACCCGGCCGGACTGGCTGGCCTCCAGCGAGGAGGAGTTCCTGCGGTTCGTCCGGATCTGGCGCCGCAACCACGAGGCCCTCAAGGGCTACTACCCGGACGGCAAGGTCACCGGCAACGTGGTGGTCTTCGACGCCCAGGTGGCGCACCCGGAGGAGGAGGTCGCCCTGCTGCGGATCAAGCTGCTGAGCAAGGACCACTGGCGGGCGCACGTGGACGGGGCGATGGAGGTCGTCCCGGTGCCGGGCAACCACTACACCATGTTCACCGACCTGGAGCTGGTGCCGCGGCTGGCCGCCGCGTTCCGGACGGTGCTGGACGGGCACGGAGCCTGAGGTTGCACCCGGCCTGACCTGGTGACGGCGGGGCGCGCGCGGCGACCGTGCGCGCCCCGCCGTCCGGACCGGCGGTGTGGCCCGCCGTGGACCAGGCATGATAGAACGGTCCGACTCGTTCCTTTCTGATGCCGAGCACGTCCGGCACACCGCGAGTCACTTTCGACACCAGGGGATTAAGCATGGGTACCAAGCGCACGCTGACACGGGTGGACGGTGCGTCCGGGGCGACCATGCGGGACCTGGAAGCCCGCCGGCGCATCCTGTCGGTGACGCACCAGATGCTCGTCACCCAGGGCTACGCCAAGCTGACCATCGGGGGAGTGGCGGCCAACGCGGGGGTCGGCAAGGCGACCATCTACCGCACCTGGCCGAACAAGCCGGCCCTGGTGCTGGAGGCGCTGCGCAACACCTTCCCCGAGGTGCCCACGGCGGACCTGGGCGACAGCCGGGCGGAGATGCTCGCCGCGGCCAACACCCTGGCGGCGCTGTTCAACCTGCGCGAGGTCCGGGCCGCGCTGCCCGGCCTGATCGCCGACACCGCCGAGGGCGAGGGCTCCGAGCACGACCTGCGCGACCGGCTGATCGGCGAGCGCAAGAGCCGTTCCACCCAGTGCCTGGAGCGGGCGATCGAGCGCGGCGACCTGCCCGCGGACACCGATGTCTCGCTGGTGCTGGACAGTTGGGCGGGCGTGATGCTGTTCCGCTGCCTGTTCTTCGGCGAGACGCTCTCCGCGGCGGACGTCGAGCGGCTGGTGGACACCACGCTGGTCTCGCCGCACCGCCTTCCCGCCGCCTGACGGGCCGCCGACGCGACCGGGTGCGCCGTCCTGGACGGCGCACCCGGTCGCGCTGCTTCTCAACTCCCCTGCTCGACCGCCTGCTTGAGGCGCCCGAGGGTGGTCCGCATGCCGATGCGGTTGATCCGCGCGCGGTCCACCGGGCGGGTCGCGGTGAAGACCAGGCCGAGCAGCTCGGTGAGCCGGGCGCCGCGCCCCTCCCGCAGGTCCTGCCAGTACTCGGTGACGGTCGTGCCGCCGCCCTCGGCCGGCTCGAAGCGGTAGCCCCAGCGCGCCACCGGCAGGCCGAAGATGTTCACCCGGAAGGCGAACTCCCGCCCCGCCTCGGCCCGGGTGACCCGACAGGCGGTGAACCACACCGCCACGCCGCGCCGGTTGAACCCGATGAACGGGGAGCCGGTGCGCAGCGGGCCGCGCCGGGCCAGGACCACCTTGCACTCGGGGCTCCACTCGCCCATCCGCCGGACGTCGCTGACCGCCCGGTAGACCGCTTCCGGGCCGGCCCCGATCAGCAGGCTCTCCTCGACCGACCACTGTCGGTTCATGCAAACCTCCGTGTGCTGTGGCTTGTTGACACTCTGACTTGTTGACGGGGGGACGGCCAGACTCTACCGTAGGACGAGACGGATCGTTCTGAAGGAGAGTCGGCCTCACGATCCGAAGGCGCGGTGCTCCCGCAGCGGCCGGGCTCCCGCAGCAGCCCGGTTCCCGAGCGAGACCGCGGCCCCACGACTGACCCAGAACTCCGCCGGTCCACCGCGTGGGGGAGTCCACGCCGCCCGGCGCAGCCCCGTGCGCGGCCGGAGCCGATCAAGAAGCCGATCAAGAACAGGATGGACGCGATGCTGAGTTACGGTTCCTACGTCGCGGGGCAGGACCGCCCCGGCGACGCCTGGGTGTACACCCTGCGGTCCTCCGCGATGGTGCGCGACTTCTTCGGTTCGCTGGCGCTCAAGCGCGGCCTGGAGAAGGGGCGGATCGCCCCGGCCGACGCGCCCGAGCAGGTGGTGGGGCGCTGCTCGCTGGCCGACGGGCACGACCTCGACGCCGCGCTGGCCGCCGCCTCGGCGGCCGCCCGCGAGTGGCGGGCCTTCCCGCTGGAGGCCCGGCTGCGGATGGTCGAGGAGTTCCGCTCGCTGGTCCTGGAGCACTTCGAGGAGATCGTCGACCTGATGGTCGCCGAGGGGCACCCGCGGACCCTGGCCCGCTGGGAGCTGACCGGCTGGCTGGCCAACACCGGCCCGGAGACCCGGGACTGGGTCCGCGGCCAGATGGAGCACCAGGCCGTCATCGGGCCCCGGCGGATGACCATCCGGCGGGTCGCCGACGGCGTGGTCTGCCTCAACCCGCCGCAGAACGCCTCGGTCGCCAACTCGATGCTCGGCGTCTGGGCCCTCGCGGCCGGCAACGCCCTGGTCGTCCGGGCGCCGGTGAGCGCGCCGCTCGGCGTGCTGCACGCGGTGCACCGGCTGGTGGTGCCCGCGCTGGAGCGGGTCGGCGCGCCCGCCGGCGTGCTGAACGCGGTCTGCGCCGACGCCCGGCAGACCCTGGGCCACTGGCTGGACAGCCCGCTGGTCGACGACATCATGTTCTTCGGCGGCAGCGAGAAGGGCGTCGCGTTCGGCGCCGAGTGCGTGGCGCGCGGCAAGAAGCCGGTCCTGGAGCTCGCCGGCAACGACACCGCCGTGGTCTGGCACGACGCCGACCTCGACCGGGCGGCCGAGATGCTCGCCGAGTCGTTCTACGGCTCCGGCCAGATCTGCATGGTGCCCAACCGCGCGGTCGTCCACCCGCGGATCGCGGACCGGCTGATCGAGAAGCTGCAGGCCAAGGCTGCCGGGATCCGCCCCGGCTTCCCCGAGGACGAGGGCGTGCTGCTCTCGCCGGTGCTCCGCGCCGACTCCTACTTCGCGATCCTGGAGCAGGCGCTGGCCGGCGGCGCGCAGCTGGTCTGCGGCGGCCGCCGGGTCGACGTGAACGGCGAGCCGGACGAGATCGGCCTCTTCCTGGAGCCCACCGTGATCCGGGTGGACGGGCTGAAGGCGGCCGCCGACCTGGACGCCGTCCGGCACGAGACCTTCTTCCCGCTGCTGCCGGTGGTGATCCCCGAGGACGCCCCGGACGACGAACTGCTCGACGCCGTCATCGAGTTCACCAACGCCAACGCGTACGGACTGCGCAACTCGCTGTGGGCCGGCGACCCGGAGGTGATCGACCGCTTCGTCGGCGGCGTCACCAACGGCGGCCTGCTCAAGGTCAACGACTCGCACATCGGCTTCCTGCCGCTGCTGCCCACCCACGGCGGCAACGGCCTGACCGGCGGCCCCGGCGGCGAGGCCAACTTCCCGATCCTGCGCACCTCGCGGCTGCAGGGCGTCAGCGTGGCCGCCGAGGGCGTCCAGCCCCGGACGGCGGCCTTCGAGGCGGCGGCCGAGGTGGTCGAGGCGATGAAGGCGAAGCCGAAGGGGGCGGCCGCGTGATTCGCTCGATGGAGCAGGCCCGCGCGGCCTGCGACGCGTTCCTGCCCGGGCTGCGCGAGGAGCTGGCCGAGGTCCCGCTGGAGACCCTGGAGTCGCCCGGCGGCCCCGGCCTGGCCGCCTTCCGCCGGGCCGGCGGCCCCGGCCTGCTGGTGCCCGCCCAGTACGGCGGCGGCGGCGCCACCGCGCTGGAGGCGGTCCGGGTGACCCGGGCGATCGGCGCGGTCTCGCCCTCGCTCGCGGTGGCCGCGACCATGCACAACTTCTCGGTGGCCAGCCTGGTCGCGCTGCTCGGCTCGGCCGACGCCACCGGCCTGGAGTGGCTGCTGATCGAGGGCATCGCCCGGGACCGCCTGCTGGTCGCCTCCGGCTTCGCCGAGGGCCGCGCCGGACAGGGCATCCTGGCCGCCACCATGACGGCCCGCCAGGTCGGCGACGGCTACCGGGTGACGGGCGCCAAGAAGCCGTGCAGCCTGGCCCACTCGATGGACCTGCTCACCGCCAGCGTCGCGATCCCGCTGCCGGACGGCGGCACCGAGCTCGGCGTCGCGCTGATCCCGGCCGGCGCGCCGGGCATCACCCGGCACCCGTTCTGGGCCAGCCGCTTCCTGGCCGGGGCCGAGAGCGACGAGGTCCGGCTGGCGGACGTCGAGGTCGCGGGCGAGCTGATGCTCAAGCCCGGCCAGGAGCTGGGCGGCGGCCTCGACACCCTGCAGACCGTCGGCTTCGTCTGGTTCGAGCTGCTGGTGACCTCGGCCTACACCGGCGCGGTGGTCCGCCTGGTGGAACGCGCGCTGGCCGAGGGCCGGGGCAGCGTCACCGACCGGGCCGCGCTGGCCACCCGGCTGGAGGCCGCCGTCGCCGTGGTCGAGAACCAGGCCCGGGCCGCCGCGTCCGGCGAGGTCGGCGGCGACGAACTGGCCGCCGTGCTCTCCGCCCGCTACGCCGCCCAGGACCTGCTGGTGGACGCCGCCGACCGGGCGGCCGAACTCCTCGGCGGGATGGCCTACATCTCCTCCTCGGAGGTCGGCTACCTGCTCGCGGCGAGCCGGGCGCTGGCCTTCCACCCGCCGTCCCGGTCGAGCAGCGCCCAGGCGCTGATCGACCACCACGCGGGACAGCCGCTGCTGCTGTCCTGACCCCCGAACGGCGCGCGCGCCCGGCCGGACCCGCCCCCGTCGGTGCGGCCGGGCGCGCCGCGCTGCCCCCGTGACCCCAGGAAGGACCCGGGCCGTGACCCAGGCGCTCGAAACCCAGGCGCTCGAAACCCAGGCTCTCGAAACCCAGGCTCTCGAAACGAAGACGCCGGCCGAGGACGGCCCGCACGACCCGGCCGCCGTCGCCGCGCTCTACCGCGCCCACCTCAGCCGGGGCCGCGGCAAGCTCGGCGAGATGTTCGGCGGCCAGGTCGAGGCCTCCTCGGAGGGTGCGCTGCTGCGCACCTCGGACGGCCGCGAGTACCTCAACTGCGGCGGCTACGGCGTCTTCCTGACCGGCGCCCGGCACCCGCGGGTGGTCGCCGCCGTCGAGCACCAGCTGCGCACCCATCCGCTCTCCACCCGGCTGCTGCTCGACCCCGCCGCCGCGCACGCCGCCGCCGCGCTGGCCCGGGTGGCCCCGCCCGGCCTGGACCGGGTGCACTTCTGCGGCTCCGGGGCCGAGGCCGTGGAGACCGGCCTCAAGCTGGCCCGCAGCCGCGGCCACCGGCGGCTGGTGGCGATGGCGAACGGCTTCCACGGCAAGACCCTGGGCGCCCTCTCGGTCACCGGCAAGCCGCTCTACCAGGACCCGTTCCGGCCGCTGCTGCCGGACACCGTGCACGTCCCGTACGGCGACCTCGACGCGCTCGCCGCCGCGCTCGGCCCGGACGCCTCCGACGCCTGCGTCATCCTCGAACCGGTGCAGGGCGAGGCCGGGGTGGTGATCCCGCCGGACGGCTACCTCAAGCAGGTCGAGCAGCTGTGCCGGCGCACCGGCGCCTTCCTGATCCTGGACGAGGTGATGACCGGCCTCGGGCGGCTCGGCACGCTCTGGGGCGCCGACCGCGAGCAGGTCGTGCCCGACGTGCTGCTGGTCGGCAAGGCGCTCAGCGGCGGCGTCGTCCCGGTCGCGGCGGCGATCGCCAGCCCGGCCGCGTTCACCGCCTTCGACCGCGACCCGTTCCTGCACACCTCGACCTTCTCCGCCGCGCCGATCGCGATGGCCGCCGCCCGGGCCGCGATCGAGGTGATCGAGGAGGAGGGCCTGGTCGAGCGCTCGCGGGTGCTCGGCGAACGGCTGCTGGCGGTGCTGACCGCGGTGCTCGACGAGCACTGCCCGCACCTGGTCGCCGAGGTCCGCGGCCGCGGCCTGCTGATCGGCGTGGAGTTCCACGACGCGGGCCTGGTCGGCGAGTTCATCCTCGAACTGCTCGACCGGGGCGTGGTGGTGAACCACTCGCTGAACGCCCACGCCGTGGCCCGGTTCACCCCGCCGGCCGTGCTGCGGGAGTCCGAGCTGGAACGGCTGGAGGTCGCCGTCACGGCCGCCGCCCGCGCGCTCGGCCGCCGGCTCCCGGCACCGTCCGCCTGAGGTACCGCCCGCCTGAGGTACCGCCCGCCTGCACCACCGCCCGTCCTTCGGGAACCACCCACCCTCGTGAAAGCTGAAGGTAACGACCCATGCGCACAGTGGACTTGGAGGTCCGCTACGACCACGTGGCACCGGACGAGGCGTACGCCCGGATCGGCGACTTCGCCCGCTACCCCGCGCTCGTCGCGGCCGTCCGGCGGGTGACCGTCCACCCCGGGCCGCGCACCGGACCGCTGCACAGCGACTGGGAGGTGGACTTCCGCAACGGCGTGCTGAGCTGGTCGGAGGCCGACACCTTCGACGCGGAGCGGCGGACGATCTTCTTCGAGCAGACCACCGGCGACTTCGACACCTTCACCGGCCACTGGCAGGTGAAGGCGGACGGCGCGGGCTGCGCGGTCTCCTTCACCGCCGAGTTCGACTTCGGCCTGCCGAGCCTGGCCGGCATCATCGACCCGGTCGCCGAACGGGTGCTGCGGGAGAACATCCTCGGCATCCTGGACGGCCTGCTCGGCGCCGCCGCCGGGCAGCCGCGCGCGGAGGCCTGATGGACGCCGCCAACCGCTTCGAGACGCCGACCACCTACCGCCTGGCCCGCGCCGAGTACCTGGTCGGCCTGGCGATCTGCGCCGGCCTGCTGATCTACCACTTCGACGAGGTGCGCTGGCTGCCCGCCCTCGCGCTGTTCGGCTACATCGACCTGATCGGCTACCTGCCCGGCGCCCTCGCCCACCACCGCGCCAAGGGCCGGCGGATCCACCGGGCGTACTACGTGCTCTACAACACCATGCACAGCGCCCTCACCGCCGGGGCGGTGGCCGCGCTGTGGGCGTGGCTGGTCGAGCCGGAGTGGGCGCTGCTCGCCATCCCGCTCCACCTGTGCGGGGACCGCGGGCTGCTCGGCAACTTCCTGAAGCCGTTCAGCGTGCCGTTCGAGCCCGCGCCGCTCCCGGAGTTCGTCGGCTTCGCCGCGGAACTGGCCAAGGAGCGGGTGTGACCGCCGCCCCGGCCTCCGGCGTCCCGGTGACGGCGACCGACACCGCCGAGCTGCTGCGCCGGTACGCCGACCACCCGAGCGGCTTCCTCGCCCTCAACTCCGGCACCCGGCACCACCACGGCGGCCCGGACCGGGGCCTGATCGCCTACACCGTGCGCGGCCGGCACGCCATCCAGTTCGGCGGCCCGTTCGCGCCGCCGGAGCACCGGGCCGCGCTGCTCGCCGAGTTCCGCGCGGCCGTCCGGGCCCGGCTGACCGTCGCCCAACTCCGTTCCGAGGACATCCCGTTGTACGAGGGACAGGGCTTCGCGGTGAACCAGATCGGCAGCACCTACGCGATCGACCTGGCCGCGTTCACCACCCGCGGCAAGCCGCTGGCCAAGATCCGGCAGAACACCGCCCGGGCCCGCCGGGAGGGCGTCACCGTCACCGAGCTCCTCCCCGGCGAGCAGCAGGACCCGGAGCTGTCCGCGATAGACGCCGCCTGGCTGCGCGACAAGGGGCGGCACGTCAAGGAGCTGCGGTTCCTGATCGGCGAACGCGGCGGCCCCGGCGCGCCCCTGCGGCGGACCTTCGTCGCCCGCCGCGAGGGCCGGACCATCGGGTACATCAGCTACTCGCCGGCCTACGGCAGCCGCCCCGGCTGGCTCTACGACCTGACCCGGCGGCGGCCCGACAGCCCGGTGGGCACGGTCGAGCTGATCAACCTGACCGCGCTCACCGCGTTCCGGCGCGAGGGCGCCGGCTGGCTCCACCTGGGCCTCACCCCGTTCGCCGGCCTCGCCGCCGAGCACCAGCCGCCGTCGGCCGGCCGCACCCTGGCCGGGGTGGTCCGGCTGCTCGCCGAGCACGGCCGGGCGGTCTACCCGGCGCGCAGCCAGGAGGCCTTCAAGCTCAAGTGGGACCCGCAGGTGATCGAACCGGAGTACGCCGCCTTCGAGCGCGGCGCCTCCCTCCCCGCGGTGTGGAACCTGATGCGGGCCACCCGCGCCATCTGACCGTCCGTCAACTGCCTTTGGAGCGAGCATGAGCACCGCCGTCACCCCGGACCTCCCCGCGGAGGTCGACCTGCGGACCGCCCCCGGCGTCCTCGAAGGCGCCCGCGACCTCGAACTCACCCCCGAGCGCTGCGACCTGCCGTACTGGTTCGACCACGTCGCCGGCGGCATGCTGCGCCAGCTGCGGGACGGCACCATCCCCGACCCCGAGCCGACCGCCGCCGTGCTGACCCCCGGCCCGCTGCGCGAGGCCCTGGTCACCGAGTTCGCCTTCCGCCACCTCGCCGAGGCCAAGGCCACCCGGGCGCTGACCCAGCTGGTCTTCCACGCCCCCGACGAGGCCTGCCTGGAGTTCTTCTCCACCCAGCTCATCGACGAGGCCCGGCACGCCCGCGCGTTCCGCGACCACCTGCTGCGGCTCGGCGTCCCGGCCGGCGAACTCGCCGCCACGGTAAGGAAGTACGCCGCCGAGGACGGCGCGGCCGTGCTCGACCCGCTGGAGAAGTTCGGCCTCGGCGTGCTCGACACCGGCGACTTCCACGGCGGCGTGCTGGTGCTCACCGTGCTGGTGGAGGGCGTGCTGGCGCCCGCCGCCGAGCTCAGCGAGCGCAAGTGGCGCCGCTTCGACCCGGCCGCCGCGCTGATCGAGCGGGCCGCCAACGTCGACGAGATCCGCCACCTCGCCGTGGGCAGCGCGGTGATCCGCCGGCTGCTGACCGAGCAGCCCGGACAGCGCCAGCGACTGCTCGACGTGCTCGGGCGCGGCCACGAGCTGTGGCAGCGGCTGCCGATGGCGGACCTGCTGCTGCGCCGGGAGACGCTGTTCCAGCAGGGCCTGGCCGAGCACGCGGCACTGGCCGAGGGGTACCAGGTGTGGCCGGACCGGCTGCTGCTGGACACCACCGCGCAGGAGCGGATGGCCGCCGCCGAGCTCTGGTCGCACGAGACCCAGCAGTCCCGGCTGGCGTACATGCTGCTCGCCGAGGGCGACGCCGCGTGAGCACCGGCCGCCGGGAGGACCCGGCGGTGGAGCGGCTGGCGATCCCGGTCCCCGGGCTGCCGGCCACGCTGGCCGCGACGGTCACCGTGCCCGAGCGGACGGCGCCGGACGCGGTGGCCGTGCTCTGGCCCGCGCTCGGCGTCAAGGCCGACCACTACCGGGCGTTCGCCGCCGAACTGGCCCGCACCGGCTTCGCCGTGGTCGCGGTCGACCTGCGCGGCCAGGGGGCCAGCCGGCCCCGGCCCGGCCGGGCCACCCGGCACGGCTACCACGAACTCGCCACCGTCGACTGGCCGGCCGTGCTGCGCGCCGTGCGGGACCGGTTCGGGACGCTGCCGGTCCACTCGGTCGGCCACAGCCTCGGCGGCCAGCTCTCGCTGTTGCACGCGGCGGCCCACCCGGGCGCGGTCGACGGGGTGGTGCTGGTCGCGGCCGGCTCGGTCGACCACCGCGGCTTCCCCGGCCTGCACGGCCCGCGCGTCCTCGCCGCCACCCACCTCACGGCGGCCGTCGCCGGGGCGGTCGGGTACTGGCCCGGGGACCGGCTGGGCTTCGCCGGGCGCCAGTCGGCGGTGCTGCTGCGCGACTGGGCCCGGATCTGCCGCACCGGCCGGTTCGAGCCCGCCGGCGCCGACCGGGACTACGAGGCGCTGCTCGCCGGGGCGACCGTGCCGGTGCTGGCCGTGTCGATGGCCGGCGACCGGCTGGCGCCCGTCCCGGCGGTGGACCGGCTCTGCGCGAAGGTGCCGGCCGCGCCGGTGACCCGGCACCACCACGGCGCCGACGCGGCCCGGCCGCCGGACCACTTCCGCTGGGTCCGGGACTCGGGCGCGATCGCGGACCGGATCCGCGCCTGGGCCGACGCCCTCCGCTGAGCGGGCACCCCATGTCGGGGCGGGCCCGGTTCCACGGGGACCGGGCCCCCCCACCACCGCGGGCCCGCGCC